>CAIWHY010000346.1 GCA_903912585.1 uncultured Thermoleophilia bacterium
CCCGCGCCGACTCGCTGTGAATCACGCCGCGCTACTGCTGCGCCGGCGGCACCTCGCTGTTGGAGCCGGCGACGGCGTGCACGAGGTACGTCTGGCTGCCCATGAGCGTGCCGGACGGCCAGCCGAACTCGTTGCCCGCCACGACACGTTGCTCTTCTGCGAGCAACTGCGAGGTCGTCGGGTCGAGGATCAGGACCTGGCGGATGTGGGTCGTCTCGTCGGTCATCGCCACGGCGACGCCGGGGCGACCGGTGGAGTCGGTCACGTTGCCGACGAGTTCGACGCCGGGGATGCGCGCCGCGACGTCGTAGAGGGCGGCGCGCTGCGCCGGAGACGTCGCCGTCCCGCGCAGGTCGTCGCCGACGAGGACGAACATCTCGTTGTACAGACTCGTGCCGTGCCCCGCCGCGTTCGTCTTGAGTTCCGTGAACAGCGCCCCGGCATCGGTCGGCAGGTCGAGAGGGACGTACTTGCCGAGCGGGTCGATGCTGGTGCCGGGGTCGCCGAAGAAGTCGGGCTTGCCCGCGGCGATCCAATTGGCGCGGTCCTGCGCGGAGACGAACTCCGCCTTGCCGTAGGTCTCGCGCAGGCGGCTTCGGGCGCCCATCCACGTCTCGCGCACAAACGGCGTGCGGGTGCTCATCGTCGCTTGGCCCTTGGCGGCCGTGCTGGTCAGAAAGACGCCCTCCGACTTCGTGTAGGCGTACTCGCCGGCCGCGAGCGGAGCCGGGCTCGGCTGCTTGAGCGCGACAACGGCCGCCTGGTGCAGAGCCGAGGCGGCGGCCGTGTCGGGTCGCGCCGGACTACCGTCGAGCAGGAACGCGCCGGCGATGGCCACGGCGGCCGCGCAGGCCGCGGCGACGCCGGCCCAGCGCCACACGCGGCGGCGTGGCCGGCCGGGCATGCGCCGGTCGGCGACCCGGGTCGGAGTGCTCGCGGCGCCCGCAGCCGCATCGGCGTCGATGCGTGCGAGCAGCGCCGCGCGGGCCCGCGCCGTAGCTTCGTCGCCCGGGCTCTCGCTCTCGGGCACATGCGTCTTCAGGAATTCGAGGTCATCCATGGTCAGGCTCCTCGGCAAGGGCGGATGGGACGTAGATGGCTTTGAGCGGCCGGCACTCGCGGCCTGCCTCCGGTGCTTCGCGCTCGGACGTGAGCCGCTCGCGCAAGCGCCGGCGGGCACGGGAGATCCGTGAGCGCACGGTGCCGATGGGGACGGCGAGCGCGTCGCCGATCTCCTGGTAGCTCAGATCGGCCCAGACGTGCAGGAGCAGCGCGTCGCGGTCGTCTCCCGCCAGCGCCATCAGCGCGGCGGCGAGATCGTGGTCGACCCACGGAACGTTCGGGGTCGCGGCGTCTGAGGCGGCGGCGCTTCCGGCGGCCACCCCCTCCAGTGTGCGGGCGTAGGCGGCGAGCTGGCGCTTCTCGTCCCGCCAGCGACGCCGCATCAGGTTGGTGGCGATGCCGAGCAACCACGGTCTGGCGCTCGGCTGGGATGGGTCGAACCGGCGACGGTTGTCGAACGCCTGGAGGAACGTCTCCGAGGCTATCTCTTCGGCGGCGTCTACCCCGACGCGCTGCTGCGCGTACCTGTGGACCGCCGCGAAGTGGCGTGTGAAGACCGCCTCGAACGCCGGCGGCCGCCGCAGCGACTCCGCGATCGCCTGAGCGTCCGCGCCCCTCACGTCGTCCGGCAGTGGCTGACTGATGACTGCCTCCTCTTCCGCTGGCTTCCGTCATGACGATGACACGACGTATTGCCCGCGGAGGGCCGGGAAGTTCTCGCGGCGTCCTCGCCGTAAGGACTGATGCGGAGCGTAGCAGACGCGCTGGGCGTCAGGACTCGATCGCAAGCGCGAGCGATTGGAACCGCTCGGCCTGGCAGGCATCGACCTCGTGCTCCGAGTAGCGCGCCAGCTCGTAGATGGCGGCGAGATCGGCGGCCGGCTGGGACGCCGCAGGCGGCTGTGCGGCTGGGCCTGCACCTGCCGAGGTCACGGGCAGGTCCGCGTCGTCCGGCGCCGCCGCCTGCGCCAGGTACTCGCGCACGGTGAGGCCGGCCGGCCGCGGCCGGCCGGCCTTCGTGAGGCGGCGCTCCAGCTCGGCGTAGCGCCGCCGCACGCGCTCGGCCGGCGTGTCCGGCTCGCGCCCGAACAGGCCGCCGATCCTGCTGCGCAGCCGCCGGCCCAGCCGCCCGGCAAACTGGCCGGCCGCCGAGCGGAGCGACGAGAGCTCCTCGCGCTCTTCGACAACGGACGGCTCCACCGGCGAGGTGCGACGGATGCGACGCAGCGAGAACACGACGATCGCGAGCAGCCCGCCGATCGCCAGGACGGTGCCCACGATCGTGCCGGCCAGTCTAGACACGCTGGGGTACTTGTAGCTGCTCGCGTTCCCCGAGATCGTGGGTGGCTTCAGCTTCATGGGGGGCGCCCACTTGTACCAAGGGCGCATGTGGAGAAGGCCGATCGCCCAGGAGAGGGCGCGCGCGAGCAGCATGCCCGCGTAGGCGATCGCGTAGCCGACGGCGTCGAGCGCGTAGCGCAGAGCGGCTCCGAGTCCGTGCAGGACCCAGAGCACCCCGCCGACCTGGAAGACCAAGCTCAGCAGAGCGCCAACGGCGACGACGGCCAGCACCGCCCCGGCGACGGCGAGCAGCCACGGCCAAGCCGGCATCCGCTCGGACGGAGCGACGAGCCCGGTGAGGTCGTCGTACCGGGCGATGGCGATGAGCAACCCGCCCGCCGCCAGAGAGACCACGACGGCGGGCGCGGCCCAGCCGGGCTCGGTGCGGGCCAGCGCGGCCGCGACGAGGATCGC
>CAIWHY010000347.1 GCA_903912585.1 uncultured Thermoleophilia bacterium
CGCCGGCGCCCGCCGTGGAGCATACCCGCTTCACGCAGCCGAAGCCGCCTGAGCGTCAGGTCGTCGAGGAGGTGGCACCCGCCTGGCACGTACCGCTGCCGCCGCCCTGGTGGCCGCCGGAGCCCTGACCGCCCCGGCATCCCTGGCCGCCCCCGTTGCCCTGGCCGTTGCCGGACCCGAAGGCGTGGGTCTCGGTGAGCTGCTCGTTGAGACGGGTCTGCATGGTAGACAGCCGTTCCGTGCGCTGCGCCTGCGTCATGGTGCCCGCCTTCACCGCGGCGTCGAGCGACGCCGTCTCCAGCCTCGTGGCCTCGGTGAGCAGCGTCTGTGTAGCGATGCCCTTCGCCTTGGCGATAGCGGCATAGCTCTGGCCGGCGGCGCGCTGGGACGCGATCATCGCCAGGTCGGTCCCGCTCAGATTCGCCAGCGCCTTGTCGAGCTGGCTGCCGCCGTGGTAGCCGCGGACCGTGTGCAGCGCAGTGGTCGTCCCGCTGCCGGCCGGGGCCGCCGACGTCCTGGGGGCCGCGCCGGCGACGCCGATGGCGCCGAGCGAGAGCACGGCGACGAGTCCCGCCGTGATGAAGCCCCACTTCTTCTTGCTGTTCTTCATGATCTTCTCCTTACGTTGGTGGTGGGACGGGTGGTGAGGTCGAGGTGTCTTACTGGACTGCGTGGCAGGTCGAGGCCGTGCACCCCGTCGCGGGGCACACGAGCGTCTGGGCGGCCGTACCTGCGGCGCCGGACGCGGTGGTCTGGGCGGCTACGGCCGGCGCCGGGCCGAGCAAGCGGTCGGTGAGTTGCACCGTCGCGAAGACGGCGAGGGCCGTGAAGAGCGTCAGCACGAGCACGGCGGCCACGTTTCTGAAGGTGTTGGGCATGGTTCCTCCTGATCTCAAGCGGATCGTGTCGCCGGACGCGCGAGCCTGCGAGCGACTCCGGAGATCCAACGCCAGTGCAGCGCGAAGTGGACGAGAAGCAGGGCGATGGTGGCGTCCGCAGTGAACGAGTGGACGGCGATCCACAGGGCGCTCGGGGCGCTGGCGATACCGAGCGCCGCCGCGATCGCGTGGGAGACCATGAACCCGCTGACCATCACGGCGACGCCGGCGATGAAGAGCGCGCTGTCGACGATCAGGTTGAGGCGCGGCAGATGCCGGGCGTGATCCACGAACCTGCCGGCGATGCGCAGCGTCAGCTCCCAGTTGACGACGACGTGGACAAGCAGCGGGGTGATGGCGGCGACGCACAACCACTCGTGCAGGGCCAGCCCGGTCCACGAAGGGTTGTACGCGACCAGCAAAGCGCCGAACAGGCCGAGATCGAGGAACAGCCGAGAGCGTGTGGTCATCGGCATTCCCTCCTAGTTGGGTGACTACGGTCATGGCGGGCGGTGAAGCTCGCCTGGGACACTTTGGCAGGCCGAGATTCAGGGCGTCTTGCGCCTCGGCAACGGTGCCGTAACCGGTGGCGCGAAAAGCGGCGGCGGGATTACGGAGCCGTAGCCAGGTCGCAGGTGCATCGCAATCCGCCGCGGCCAGAATGATGGAGACAGGCCGGCGCGCACGCGCGTCCCGGCTCCACCGGACCGACGGAAAGGCACGAGATGATCGATGCCCCGCGCCGCACCGCCCCGCGGGACCGGCGGCGCAGCCCGCGGGCGCTCCAGGCCGAGTGCTAGGATTCCGGCATGCCCCCGCAAACGCAGAGCATCCTCGTGATCGAGGACGACCCGGCAGTGGCCGAGGCCCTCGTGGAGGGCATCGGCACCGAGGGCTACCAGGTCCACTGGGAGGCCACGGGAACGAGCGGCGTCGCCTATGCGCGTGAGCGCTCGCCGCACCTCGTGGTGCTCGACGTGCGCCTCCCGGACGGTAGCGGCTTCGACTTCTGCCGCGAGATGCGGCAGCTCGGCCTGCGCCAGCCCATCCTCATGCTCACGGTGCAGTCGGACGAGGTCGACAAGGTGCTCGGGCTCGAGATGGGGGCGGACGACTACCTCACCAAGCCGTATCGCCTGCGCGAGCTCATCGCGCGCATCCGCTCCCTGCTGCGGCGCGCCTACGGCGAGCTCTCCTCCGTGGAGGCCGACGTGCTCTATGCCGGCGACGTCACGATCGATCGCACCCGCGGGAGTGTCGCGCGGGACGGGCGCGCGCTCAATCTCACGCCCACGGAGTTTCGCCTGCTGGTGTTCCTGGCGCAGCACCCGGGCCAGGTGTTCTCGCGCGCGCAGCTCATCGAGAACGTCTGGGGCAGCGACGCCGAGTTCTACGACGACAAGACGGTGAGCGTCCACATCCGGCGTCTGCGCGAGAAGATCGAGGCCGAGCCGAGCGACCCGAGCCTCGTGCTCACCGTGCCCGGGCTCGGTTACCGGCTCGCGACGTAGAGGCTGTCGTGCGCCGACGCTCGCTGCGACTCAGGCTCGCGCTCACCTACGCGAGCATGGCACTGCTCACCGCGCTGATCCTCGGCGGCATCCTGCTCGGCGTGCTGGCCCAGTACTACTCTCGCGCCGAGAGCGCGTATCTCAACGCCAGCGCCAAGCTCATCGCCGCGAACCCGCCCCCACTGACCGACCAGACCGCCCTCGACTCCTGGGCCAAGGCCGCGGCGCTGTCCACGCAGACGCGCGTGCACCTCTACGACGGCGCCGGCACGCTGCTCGCCGACTCAGGCTCGCCCGGGACCCTCGACCCGGGCTCGCTGCTTCGCTACGGGCAGGGGCACGGCTACGGGCGGCACTCGGGGTTCAGGCTCCCGGACCTGCTTGGGAGTGGGCTCTTTGGCGGGTCCGGGAACGCGCGCTCAAGCCGGACACTCTCAGTGCCGCTCGACCAAGGCCGGCATGCACGGCTCTCGGAGGCGCCCGCCTCGGGCCACGCCGCGCTCGTCAGCGCGGCTGAGGCCTGGTTCGTCGCGGCGACGCTCGCCGTGGTGCTGGCCGCACTCGCCGGCTACCTCGTGGCGGCACGCATCGCCAGACCGGTGATCTCGCTCACCGAAGCGAGCGACCGCATGGCGGAGGGCGACCTAAGCGCCCGCGCCTGCGTCGACCGGACCGACGAGGTCGGCCGGCTCGCCGATTCGTTCAACGCCATGGCCGGGCGCATGGAGACGACCGTAGACACGCTGCGGCGCTTCGTCGGCGACGCGGCGCACGAGATCGGTACGCCGTTGACGGCCTTGGAGGCCGACCTCGATCTGGCCGAGCGCGCTGCTACCACCGACAAAGAGCGCAGCCTGGTGCAGCGTGCACTGGGCCAGGCGAGCCGCCTCGATGCACTCTCCACGAGCCTGCTCCAGCTTTCCCGGCTCGAGGCGGGCGGCGCCTTTGCAGACGCCTCCGGAGGCACTCCACGCGACGCAGACCGGGAGGACGTCGCCGCGCTGGCGCGCGAGGCCGCGGGCGGCGTCGCCTCGCGCGCCGAACAGGCGGGCGTCGAGCTGCGGCTCGACATCTCCGCCGGACCGCTCCCGGTCGGCGCCCGGCGCACGGAGCTCCAGATGGTGCTCGGCAACCTCCTCGACAACGCGGTCAAGTTCACGCCGGAGGGCGGCAGCGTGCACCTGTCCGCACGGCGAGAAGGCGACACGGCGGTGCTCACGGTCGCCGACACCGGTGTGGGCATCCCGGAGAACGAGCAGGACAGCGTCTTCGGCCGCTTTCACCGCGCCCGCAACGTCGCCGCCTACCCGGGCAACGGTCTGGGACTGGCGATCGTCAAGGCCGCGGTCGAGCGCAATCACGGCTCGGTGACGTTCGCCAGCTCGGATTCCGGCACCGAGTTCCGCGTCACTCTGCCGCTCGCCTGACCGGCGCCACGCGCCGAGAGCCAGGCGGCGGGTGGCCTTCGATCGGCAGCGGCACGCAGCAGATCGTCGACATCGCAGACGCGCAGGCGGCGCCCGCGCTTCAGTTTTCGGACCGCCCAGTCGACCTTTCTAGGGACGAAGTCAAGAGGGGACAGCCCAGCCCGAGGAGGCACAGCTATGAGACAACGGACCGTAGCGCGCGCGGTGCGCGCATTCTTCGTGCTCGCTCTGATCGGCGCGTCGCTCGCCACGGCTTCCATCGCCGCCGCGTCGCCGTCGTATTCGCGCACCGTCCGCGACGCGCGCAGCGCCTCGCGCGCGCTCCTGCGATCCGCGGGGGCCCCGTCGATGTCGGTCGCGCTGGTCAGCGGAAGCCGCGTCGTGTGGGCGCAGGGCTTCGGCTACGCCGACAAGGCCACCGGCGCTCACCCGCAGGCGACGACGATGTACGGCATCGGCTCGGTCAGCAAGATGTTCGCCACGGTCGCCGCGATGAGACTGGTCGAGCAGGGCAAGATATCGCTCGACACGCCCCTCACGCGCTACGTCCCCGCGTTCACGATGGCTTCGCCGGAGTACCGGCAGGTCACCGTGCGCATGCTGCTGAACCACTCGTCGGGCTTCCCGGGCTCCGAGTACCGTGACTGCATCTCCACCGAGTACGTCCCGGACTACGCCGCACAGATGATGCGCGCCCTGGCGACTCAGCGGCTCAAGTACACGCCCGGCTTCATGACCGACTACTGCAACGACGGGTTCACGATGATCGAGGAGCTCGTCGCCGCCGTGACCGGCAAGTCGTACGCGCAGTTCGTGCAGGACGAGATCCTCACGCCGCTCGGCATGGCCCACACCGCGTTCCCCATCCACGCGTTCGCCGACGGCACCTACGCCAAGGGCTACACCGGCACGACGGCCAACCCACAGGAGTACACCAACACGCTGGCCTCTGGCGGCGCGTACTCCACGCCGAGCGACATGGCGCGGCTGGCCGCGATGCTGATGAACGGTGGCGCCTACAAGGACACGCGCATCCTCAGCGCGGCCTCCGTCGCCGCCATGGCCGAGGACCAGACCGTCAACACGTTCAACCCGGTGCCGAGCAACGCCATCCGCTACGGCCTCGGCTGGGACTCCATCGCCGAAGGCGGACTCGCTGCGGTCGGCGTCACCGGCTGGCTCAAGGGCGGCGACACCTCCGACTACCACGCCAGCTTCACGCTCGCGCCCAAGGCTCACCTCGCCGTGATCGTGGAAGGAGTCGCGCCGCTGGACTCGGGCAAGTGCGAAGCCCTGGGCCAGCGCATCCTGCTGCGCGCGCTGGTCGAGAAGGGCACGCTCGAGCACATGCCGCAGCCGCTCGTGACGAAGACTCTGCACGTCCGGCGCGCTTCCTCGGCCAGGCTGGCCGCGATCGAGGGCGTCTGGGCGATGAGCGGCATGACCTTCAAAGTGGCGGCCGAGCCCGGAGACCCGCAGAGGCTGGACCTCTGGCAGCTCCGGCCGGATGGCTGGGCGAAGCTTTCCGGCGGCCTGAGACTGCGTGCCGACGGCCGCTTCTGGGCCGACGCCGGTACTGCTTCGCTCCGCGCCGTCGACGCCGGCGGCCGCTCGTACCTGGTCTTGAACGGGCCCGCCGGCTACGGGCACTACCGGGGCGACAGCCTGATCGGGCAGAAGCTCGGGCCCGAGGAGGCGCTGTCCAGCGCCTGGAGCGGGCGCGTCGGCAGGTCGTGGCTGCTCGTCAACGAGGTGCCGGGTTCGAGCGACTACTCCATGGACGGCGGCCCGGTCATGTCGCTGGGAGAGATCCCCGGCCTCGCTGGCTACGTCACGGCCCTGCTGCCCGGCTATGGCCTGCAGGTGCAGGACCCCGGGACCAGCGACGGCGTTGCCGTGATGTTCCTGCAGATCCCGCTGCAAGGTTCGCGAGACATGGAGGACCTCGCCGTCGTGCCGCGCGGCGCCGAGGAGTGGATGACCTACGGCGACGAGGTCTACCGGCCGCAAGCCTCGGTGCCCGTGCTGGCCGCCGGCGGCAACACCGTCGTCTTCGGCCCGGAGGGCTACGCCGAGTGGCGCACGACGCCGGCGGCGGGCACTCTGCACTTCGACCAGGGGACGGCCTGGCGGCTGTTCGGCTCGGACATGGCGTACGTCGCCGGCGGGCGCGCGTTCCCGGCGACGACGAGCGCCGCGGCCAGGGCATACCTGGTGCTGTTCGGCCCGGCCGGCTCGAGTGCCACGGTCACCTTCACGCCCGCGGTCGGCCTCGAGAAGGCCGCCGCGGCAGCCGCGGCAGCCGGCACGCACCCGCGCGCGTTCACGCGGCTGCGCTAGCTAGGGCGCGGACGTCTGCAGCCGCGGCCGGGCGCGGGCAGCCCGGCCGCGGCCGTGTGCATCGTTTTCGCCGCGGCCGGTGCCGGGAATCTACGGTGCATACGGCGAGGCTCCGCGGATGACGAGGGGGAAGGCCCGTGAAAGGCATCGTGTTCAGCGAGTTCCTCGAGCTCGTGGACGAGGAGTTCTCCATGGAGACCTGCGAGCAGGTGCTCGAGATGTCCGACCTGCCCTCCGGCGGCGCCTACACGGCCATCGGCACCTACGACCCGCAGGAGATGCGCACCCTGCTCGGCAATCTGCACGAGGTCACCGGCGTGCCGGTGCCCGACCTCCTGCAGACGTTCGGCCGGTACCTGTTCCGCTTCTTCGTCACCTCGTTCCCGATGTTCTTCGAGGGCGTGAGCTCGACGTTCGAGTTCCTGCCGCGCGTGCACGAGTACGTCCACGTCGAAGTGCGCAAGCTCTACCCGGACGCGTCCCTGCCGACCTTCGCCTGCGAGGGGCCCGTGGACGGCGTGATGACCATGAGCTACCGGTCTCAGAGTGACCTGCCCGACCTCGCCGAGGGCCTCATCCAGGGCTGCATCGAGCACTACGACGAGCCGCTGCAGAGCACCATGGAGCGCGTCGGCGGCGACCCGCCCGAGACCATCTTCACCATCGGTCCCAAGTAGGGGGCCGGCGTGGACGACGAGAGCGGGCTCCTGCGCCGCCGGCTCGACCGCGAGCGCCTCGCGCGCAAGGCGGCCGAACGGATCACCGAGGAGAGGAGCCGCGAGCTCTACTTCCAGGGCCAGGAGCTTGAACGCGCGGCCGCAGCCGAGCGCCGCGCGCGCGGCGAGGCCGAGACCCTGCGCGACGCGCTCGAGGCCTTCACCGCGCGGCTCGATCCGGACGAGGTCGTCCGCCGCCTCCAGGACTTTCTGGCGCGCCTCGTGCCGCACGGTGCGAGCGCCGTGTACCTGCTCGAGGGCGGCTCCGTGCCGGCGGACCTGCCGGAGTCCCTCGGAGCCATCCGGGAGGCGACTCGGCCGATCGTGATCGCGAACGGTTCGGGCGCCGCGATGCCGGTCGGCGGGGTCGCCTGGCTGGCGGCGCCGCTGCTGGCGCACGGCGAGTACATCGGCTTCGTGCTCCTCGGGAGCGACGAGGCGGGCGCGTTCGGCGACGCCCACGCCCGCCTCGCGCAGGCCCTCGCCGGCGAAGCCGCCGTGGCCATCCAGAACGCGTACCTCTTTCGTGAGGTCGAGCGGCTGTCGGCCATCGACCCGCTCACCGGTCTCCACAACCGGCGTCACTTCGAGGCCGCAGCGCGCGCCGAGTTCGCGCGTGCCGAGCGCTACGCGCTGAAGCTGTCCGCCGTGATGCTCGACCTCGACCACTTCAAGAACGTCAACGACACCTACGGGCACGGCGCCGGCGACGACGTCCTCGAGCAGGTCGCCGGCGCCTGCCTGCAGCAGTTGCGCGAGTCGGACCTCCACGTGCGCTACGGCGGCGAGGAGTTGTGCTTCCTCCTCCCCGAGACGGGCAGCGACGAGGCGGTCGCCATGGCCGAGCGCCTGCGCGCCGCGATCGCCGGCCTGCGTTTCGACGCGGGCGCGGCGAGCTTCACGGTGACGGCGAGCCTGGGCGTGGCCGAACGCGATGGCGATGGGGACTCGCTCGCATCCCTCCTGCAGCGCAGCGACGAGGCGCTCTACGAGGCCAAGCGCGACGGGCGCGACCGCGTGGCCACCGCCTGACCCGCGTCGCCGGCGGCGGTCTGCCGGGCGCTACTTCTCCGCCTGCTCCAGGTCCGCGCCGGTGTCGCGGCGGAAGTCCCACGTGAGGTAGTCGAGGCTCATCGGGAGGCCGAGCTCGAGCGTCGCGATGAACTGGATGCTGGCCCGCACGCCGCGCGGGCGACACGAGAGCAGGTGTCCGCCCTGGGTGCGGTCGGTCGAGAGGAAGTGCAGGTGCAGGCCGGGCACGTTCAGCGACGCCATGAACGACGGCGTGAAGAAGCCGGCCAGCGTGCCCTCGGCCTCGGCGAACGTGAACTCGGCCTGCTGCTTGGCCACCTCGACCAGCGGCAGGTAGTTCTCCTGGCGCGGGACCGAGCGCACGCGCACGTCCGTGAACGTGCCCTCGATGCGCAGCCCGTAGAAGAGATTGGGCGACGGCAGGAGCGTGAGCAGCCAGTCGAGGAACGCGTCGTAGGCGAGCTCGCCGGCCAAGTCGTCGTAGCTGGCCGGCGCGAAGAAGGTGACGCAGGCGAAGGGCGAGCTCGCCGGCTCCGTGACCTCGCGGACGCGGCCGTCCCCGGCGATCTGGTAGACGCGGCCGTCGAGCACGACCATCTCGCCGTCAAGGCCGTCGAACGTGCCGATGCCGAAGTCGCCGTGCGTGAGGATCTTCGCGAGAGGCACTTTCTCGCGGTAGATGCCCTCGACCAGGGCGTTGACGGGGGCGCACAGATAGATGGAGCTCTGCTTCGGCGGCATCGGTCGGCCTCCCGGGGCGGACGCGTCCCGTCAGTGTACCCCCGGCGACAGGTCACGCCGCGCGGACCCGGGCGGAGGCGCGGGCGAGGAGGCCGGCACCGTTCCCTGCGCCGCCGTCGGCGCCTGCGGCGGCACGCGAAGCCGCATCCGCATCCATCGGTTTCGCGGCGGGTAGGTTCACGAGCGATGGCCGACGCGACCGACATCCTCATCTACACCAAGCAGTGGTGCCCCTTCTGCGCCAAGGCAAAAGCGCTCCTGCGCGCCAAAGGCGTGGCGTGGGACGAGGCCGACGTCACCGACGACGAGGCGCGCCAGGCGGAGATGATCGCGCGGTCCGGCCGCCGCAGCGTGCCGCAGATCTTCCTCGGCGGCGAGCACGTCGGCGGCTACGACGATCTCGCCAGGCTGAGCGCCAGCGGCGAGCTCGACCGGCGGCTCGGGCGCGAAGCGGCCGCGCTCAAGACGCTTTATGACGTTGCCATCGTGGGCGGCGGGCCCGCGGGCCTCGCCGCCGCCATGTACGCGGCGCGCAAGAACCTCAGCAGCATCGTTGTCGCGATGGACATCGGGGGCCAGCTTGGCACGACGCGCGACGTCGCCAACTACCCCGGCTTCGAGCTCATCAGCGGGCCGGACCTGGTGCAGAGATTCTTCGCCCAGGCCGACAGGTACGGCATCGAACAGCTCATAGGCGAGCAGGTCACGGGCGTGCGCGTGGACGGCCGCAGCAAGGTGCTGGAGCTCGAATCGCAGCGCGAGGTGGCGGCGCGCACCCTGATCATCGCCAGCGGCGTGGAGAAGCGGCACCTGCGGATCCCCGGCGAGAAGGAGCTCGCCGGCCGCGGCGTCGTGTACTGCAGCACCTGCGACGGGCCGCTGTTCAAGGGCCTCGACATCGCCGTGGTAGGCGGTGGCAACTCGGCCCTCGAGGCGGCCCTCGAGATGGACGGAGTCGCGCGCTCGGTCACCCTCGTGGCGCGCAACGGGCTCGCCGGCGACGAGGTGCTGGAGGACAAGGTCGCCACCGCCCCCGGCGTTGAGCTACTGGCGCACCACGAGCCGGTGGAGATACACGGCGCCAGCGCGGTCGACGCGGTCACCGTCCGCGACCGCGAGACCGGCGCCGCGAGCAAGCTCGACGTGCAGGGCGTGTTCGTCGAGATCGGCCTCTTCCCCAACACCGGCTTCGCGCTCGACCTCGTGGACACCAACGAGCGCGGCGAGATCGTCGTCGACAGTCACTGCCGCACCGGCGTGCGCGGCGTGTTCGCCGCCGGCGACTGCACCGACACGCACGACAAGCAGATCGTGATCTCGGTGGGCGAAGGCGCCAAAGCTGCGCTCGCCGCTTTCGAGTACCTCGTCACGCAGGTGTGAGGCGCGCGGCACGCGCCTGCGGCGGCCGCGCCCTCGCGAGCGCACGCGCGGCGGTGAGTGGGGGCGTCGTGCTAGGCTCGGCGGCGTGACCAGCGACACTTCCACTCCCAGACCGGCCGCCCGCCCCCCGTTCCCGGCGCCGGCGAGCGCTCTCATCCAGCGGCGCTACTCCTGCCGCACCTACCTCGAGAGGCCGATCTCCGCGGAGGACAAGGGGCGGCTGCACGAGTTCATGGCGAGCCGCACGAGAGGCCCCCTCGGCTCGCAGGCACGCTTTGGCCTCATCGCCGCGGCGCCGGACGACCGCCAGGCGCTCCGGCGCCTCGGCACCTACGGCTTCATCAAGGGTGCGACCGGCTTCATCGTGGGCGCCGTGGGGCGCGGCCCCAAGGACCTCGAGGACTACGGCTACCTCCTTGAGGAGGTCATCCTCGCCGCCACCGGCATCGGCCTCGGCACCTGCTGGCTCGGCGGCACCTTCACGCGCAGCACCTTCGTGCGGCGCTTCGGCGGCGTGAAGCGCGGCGAGACGATGCCGGCCGTCGCGAGCACCGGCTACATCGGCGACGACGGCACCGAGCGCATCCGCGAACGCGAGGAGGGCAGCCGCCGATTCCCGCCGGCCGAGCTCTTCTTCGACGGCGAGTGGGGCGTGCCGCTGGCTGCGGCGGGCGGCGGCACCGGCGGCTCGGCTGCCGCGGGCGACGAGGCC
>CAIWHY010000348.1 GCA_903912585.1 uncultured Thermoleophilia bacterium
GCCAGGCGGCGGCGGCAGGGCTCGCACCAGGCATCCCCTCGGGCGTTGACGCCCCACCAGGACCCGCCGCACGAGGAGCAGGTGGTGGTAGCCAGGGAGGCGGTTGCCCGGCGACGGCGAGAGGGATCGAAGGGAAGGACCCGAGCGGGTTCCGGACTGAGGACGGCGACCACGTCTTCGCGGTGTTCTCTGAGCAGGGCGGCCAGGTCGGGCGTCAGCTCCCGCGCGGGACTCACCATGATCCGGTCCCCGACCGTCCGGAGGTGGAGCCCGGCCGCTTCGGCGCGGTGGACGATCTCGGCGCCCGTCACACTGCCACCTCATCCTGATCCACGGGAAATTCTTCTTCCCCCCCCTGTTTTGTCCGCAACACCCGCAACGGTGCAACAGACCGCTCCCCGAGCGGGCCAATCTGTTGCGGGTCATCCGCAACAGCATCCGCAACATTTTTCGACGAATTCTGTTGCGGGTCGTGTTGCGGGTCATCCGCAACACTTTGGGCCTTTACCGGAGCGGGTTGTTGCGGTGTTGCGCCTGTTGCGGTCAAGTTAGGGGTAGGAATTTCATTTTCCGGCGGTGACAGGTATCTCTCGAAGGCATCCAGGCACGCGGCGACGAGGTATCCGCGGGAAGTAGCGTCCCCGTCGCGGAAGCACTTGGGGCGGATGTCGTAGGGCTTGAGATGGGCTGCAAGCGCCCGATCGGTGAGCGGTTCCCGGCCGCCCTGTAGGCACTTCCTCCACCGTTCGCCCTCACGCGCGAGAAGCTCGGAGAGCAGGACTCTGGTCTTGATGAACCCTTCCGTGCGTCTCAAGTTGCCGAGGATCACCCGAACATCGGCGAGGAGTTCAACCCCCATCGTCTCGTCGTCGTCAGGCCGTTCACCAGCGAGTGCTACCAGCGCGGCCCTTGCCTGAGCCGGCCACGCTCCCCCGGCAGCATCGGCGAGGGCGAGCAAGGGCTCTGCGCCGTCCTGAGCACGGTCGCTAAGCTTGTCCGGAAGCGCGGGGCGAGCGGCGCGTAGGCTCTTGAGGCGGTGCGAGGTCCAGGCGTCCAGGCACTCACGCAGGGCGTCAGCTTCCCCTTGCACGTCCCGCTCGCGGAATCGCTCGGCCGTCTCGGTCCTCTTCTTCCGCTTCATGGCGATCGGAATTGACCGGTCGGCGATCGTGTCCGGCAGCTTCCCGATACCGGCGAGAGCCTTCGGACAGAAGACGTTGAAGTGCACCACGTCCTCGCCGTGGTCGATGCAGCGGGGCACGGTCACTCCGCGGCGGTGACCGGCGTTGAGTAGGGCGCGAATCGCCTCCGCCCTGGAATCCGAACTCTTCGAAAAGAGGGCGTCGGTCTCGTCCAGAAGAAAGGTCGGCTGCGATGCGTGGATCACCCTGTACGTGACCGCCTCTGAGGGCTGGATTGCGTGCCACGCCTGGCGAACGAGGAGACGGAGAACCTCGAGGAGCCTGCTCTTGCCGCTCCTCTTCTCGGCCGAGAGGATCGCTAGGTACGGCGTCACGTCGGCGGCCTCTACCGCGTAGGTGTGCGCGACCCAGAGCGTGATGACGACGGCCTGTTCGGTGGTGACGACGACGAACCTACGGATGAGGGCGAGCACTTGCCCCAGGAGCTTGGCGCCGTCGAGGTTCACGCCGTCGACCGTGGAGACGCGCGGAGGTGGAGGTGGCGGTGGCGGAGGGGGAGGA
>CAIWHY010000349.1 GCA_903912585.1 uncultured Thermoleophilia bacterium
AGCTGCGCTACCGCGAAGCTCGCGCGCTGGCGGAGGCGCACGGCTACGACGCCATCGTGACCGCGCACAATCGCGACGACCAGGCCGAGACCGTGCTCTACCAGCTCACGAAGTACGCGACGCCGCGGGCGCTGGCCGGCATGCGGCCGCGCGACGGCCGCCTGGCGCGGCCGCTGCTCTGCCTCGGCGCCGCCGAGATCCGCGAGTACTGCCGCGCGGCCGGCATCGAGTACGGCGAGGACGTGACCAACGCGCAGCCCGTGTACGCGCGCAACCGGTTGCGGCTGGAGGTCCTGCCGCTGCTGCAGGCCCTGAACCCGCGCGTGGTGGAGACGCTCGCCGACGCCGCCGCCATGGCCGCCGCACAGGAGGAGATCGTGGCGGCGGCGGTCGGCGCGGCGGAACAACGGGTCGCGGCTCCGCCGGACGCCGGTGACCTGGCGGCGCTCGACGTCGCGGCGCTGCGCGCCGAAGCGCCCGCGCTGCAGGCGCTCGTGATGCACGACGTTGTGCGCCGCGCCCTCGGCGGCGAAGCGCTCGTGGAGCGCCGCCTCGTGGGGGCGCTGCTCGCGCTCAGCGCCCGGCGCGACGACGCCGGGCGCGTGAGCCTCGGCAGCGGCGTCGAGGCGGTGCGCTCGGGCGGGCGGCTGCGCCTGCGCCGGCGCGAGCCTGTGCACGCCTGCGCGTCGGCCGCCGTCGACGGCGTGGTGCTGACGGCCGCGGGGGACGAGGGCTGCGCCCTCGTCTGGTGCGGCCGCTCCTACCGCGCCCGGCTGCTCGCGCCTCGCGGCTTCGATCTCTCCGCCGCCGCGGCGGGGCAGGCCTTCGTCGGCCTCCCGGGAGCGCCGCACGGCGTGACGCTCCGCCACCCGCGCCGCGGCGAGCGCTTCGTCCCGCTCGGCCTCGGCGAGGAGACCACGGTCGCACGTTTCCTGGCGGCGGCACACGTCCCGCCGCGCGAGCGCGCTCGCGCGCTGGCGCTGGCGACCGACGGCGATATCGCCTGGCTGGGCTACGTCGCCGGCGGCGTCGCGCACGGCAGGGTTGCGCAGTCGCGCCGCGTGAACGAGAGTACCCGGTGCATCCTGCACGTCTTCCGGGAGGGACCGTGAACGCGCCGATCGCTGAGGTACTCGTCGGAAGCGACGAACTGGCCGCCAAAGTGGACGAGCTCGCGGCGCGCATCTCGGCCGACTACGCGGGCGAGGAGATCCTGCTCGTGGGCGTCCTCAAGGGGGCCGTGTTCTTCATGGCCGACATCGCGCGTCGCATCACGACGCCGGTGGCGCTCGACTTCATGGCCGTGTCCAGCTACGGGTCGTCGACCGACTCATCGGGCGTGGTGCGCATCCTCAAGGACCTCGACCTCGAGATCGCCGGCAGGCACGTGCTGATCGTCGAGGACATCATCGACTCGGGCCTCACGCTGAGCTACCTGCTGAAGAACCTGCGCAGCCGCAAGCCCGCCTCGCTCGAGGTCTGCGCGCTGCTCACCAAGCCGTCCCGGCGCCGCACCGAGATCCCTTGCAAGTACGTCGGTTTCGAGATCCCCGACAAGTTCGTCGTGGGCTACGGGCTCGACCTCGCCGACCACTTCCGCACGCTCGACTTCATCGGTGTCCTCACGCCCGAGGCGGCGGCCGAGATCATGGAAGAGGCGGGCTCGCTGCTGTAGCCGCCGGGGTTCTTTGCCGCCGCCCGGCGGGTATGCTACTCTCGGCAGACGGCCATTTGCAGGCACAAACAGCTCGCCGCTGAGCGGCCGGCGCCACTCCACCGAGAAGGATCCATGTGAGCAGATTCATCCGCAGCGCCCTGTTTCCGATCCTCATCGTCATCATCGTGGCGATGTTCATCCAGTACGTCATCTCCAACAACAACAACAAGGGCAACGCCCAGGCCAAGCCGATCTACTCGGCGCCGGGGACCGCCGGCCTCTCGGTGCTCACCAGCGACCTGAAGAACGATTTCATCAAGAGCGTCGTCATCGACCCGTCGAACAGCAAGGCGGAGGTCACGCAGACGGGCGGCATCCAGTACTTCGTCGTCGAGGGCATCTCCAGCCCCGCCGCCCTGGAGCAGCAGATCAAGACGTCGTACCCCAAAGTGGCGGTCAGCAGGGGTTCCGTCACGCCTCCGGCGACGTCCCAGCCGAGCTTCACCAACGACGTCATCAACGGCAGGGTCGCCAACGCCGTGCTCAACGTCAAGGACCAGACGCTGGCGGTCACGCTCCAGAAGGACGCCAGCGGCAAGCAGGCTCAGTACACGGTGGCCTATACCGATCCGGCCTCCACTACGGCTCTGCTCGATCAGTACAACGTCGCCTACGACGCCACCAGCCCCAAGTCGGCCTGGTGGTCTGGGGCGCTCGCGTTCATCCTGCCGTTCATCCTCATCATCGGGCTCTGGATCTTCATGATGAACCAGATGCAGGGCGGCGGCTCCAAGGTCATGAGCTTCGGCAAGAGCCGCGCCAAGCGCGTCAGCGTCGACTCGCCCAAGGTGACGTTCAAGGACGTCGCCGGGGCGGACGAGGCCGTCGAGGAGCTGCACGAGATCAAGGAGTTC
>CAIWHY010000350.1 GCA_903912585.1 uncultured Thermoleophilia bacterium
CGGCCGGCGCGGCCGGCGCGGCGGGGGCGTCGCCGACGGGCTTCGCAGGCGCGACTGTGGGCGGCGGGGCGGCGCTCGCGGGCGGCCTCCCGCCGAGCATGGCTGACCCCACCGCTGGGATGGCACCCGTGGCGCGCAGGCTGCTCGAGGGAGCCATCAAGGTCCTCGCTCGCGACGGCCTCGAGAAGCTCACGTTCGAGGCGGTCGCCGACGCCTCCGGTGAGCCGCGCTCCGCGACGACCTACTACTTTGGCGAGAAGCGCAGCTTGGTCGCCGCCGCGCACGACACGCTGCTGTACCGTGCTCAGCAACGCACCGCGCGCCGCTTGCGCGCCGACGCGAGCGCTCCGCGGAGCCCTCTGGCCGGCGCTCCCAGCCGCATCCCCGGTGGCCCGCGCGCGTTCCGCACGATGTACGAACTGCTCCCGGCCGTTCTTGTGGATGACGACCTTTGTCGGCGGCACGTGGCGTTCCTCGCCTGGCTGCGGGCAGAGCTGACCGCTGCGGCCGCCAGGCGCGGCGAGCCGTCCAGCCCGGCGCTCGTCGACCTCACTCTGGCGGTGACCTACGGGCTGCCAATCCAGCTCCTGCAGGGCAGCCGCAGCATCGCCGCCGAGCCGGTGCTCGAGATGTGGGAGTCGCTGGTCGCCGGGTTCGGCGCCTGACCCACTCTCCGCCTCGGCCGCCTTTCCGCTCGCGCAACGCCCGACCTGGGAATCGCGCGGGCTCGGGCTTGCTCTCTGGACCGAGGGGTCTGGCAATGGCCGGAGGCGCGCCCAGCGCCTCCCGCGGCCACTTCGCACTGGGGGATCGACGATGAGGAAGCCACTCGTCGCAGCGCTGCTGCTCGTTGCGCTGCTCATCTGTCCTGCGGGGGCCGGGGCGGTCCTCGCCCATCGCACGGCGGCGTCTCCGCCTGCGGCCGGCGCGCCGGCGCCCGCCGCGCCCGCGCCCGCGAAGGCCACCACGCACTGGCGCAATATCGTGCTCGCCGGCAAGAGCGCCACGGCCGACGGCTCCGTGCTCATGGGCTACAACAACGACTGGTCGGCGTCGAACTACGCGTACCTGCAGGTCGTGCCCGGCGACGCGACGCACTACCAGTTCGTCAAGCTGCTCACGATGGGCGGAGTCGCCGAGGGCGGCATCAACGTCCATCAGCTCGGCGCGCTCTACGGCACGGCGACGACCCTGGACAAGACCGTCCTTGCCGCCGACCCGTGCGTGAAGAAGGGCTGCGGCGGCGAGATCTGGGACCTCATCCTGCAGCAGTGCACCACGGCGCAGCAGGCGCTCGCCTTGCTGCAGCAGATGGTCGTGACAGGGTTCACCAGCGGCGCCGCCGGCAGCTTCGCCATCGGCGACCCCAGCGAAGTCTGGCTCTTCGAACTGCTCGGCGGGCATCACTGGGCGGCGGAGCGCGTGCCCGACAACGCCTTCCTCGCCCACCCCAACATGGTGACGATCCGCCAGGTCAACCTCGTCGACACGAACAACTTCCGCGGGTCGGCCACGAGCGTTCCGTCGGCGTGGGCCGGAAAGACCGCCTACAACTCGTTCCGCGCGGTCGCCGACAGCCTCGACAAGACCGGCAAGGTCGCTGGCGAGATCCGCTACAAGCACTACATCCCGCTGGTGCAGAGCACCTACGGCTCGTTCGAGACCACCTGCGCCGGCGCGCAGGCCGCCACCGACAACGCCGCGGCCGGCCTGAACGGCACCGCACGGTCGACCTACCTCACCAACTACTCGGCGCATCAGGCCACGCAGGCGCTGAGCTTGGCCAACGGGCGGCCGGCGCAGATGCCGTGAGGCGGCCCCCCTTGCGGGGCATACTCCCTCATGCAGCCCGCGCGATCCTCGCGCGGGGCACGGCACTTATGAGGAGACATCATGGCCGTCTTGAGTTCATCGATCGAGGTTGACGTGCCCGTAGGGTTCGCCGACCTCGAGTGGAGTGAGTTCGTGTGGCGCTCGTTGTACGGCAGTTACGCGAGAGGCTTCGCCGACGTGTCGGCTTCGCTGTCCGAGCTGGACGCCGATTCCGGCAAGGTGACGTTCGAGAAGGAAGGCGAGAAGGTCTCCAGGCTCTCGGTGGAGCTGCAGTACACGCCGCCGAAGGGGGCTGACCGCCAAGAGGACATCGCTCGCGCGCATGAGCGCCTGGAGCGGGACATGCAGAAGTACCGCACCTTCCTCCTGCGTCGTTGCGATCAGGAGAGTTGCCGCGCCGCGTAGGCGTCGTCGGCGTGGCCTAGGTGACGCGCGGGAAGCGGCCGTGCGGCCAGGGACCGCGTGGCAGACGGGGCGGAGGCCG
>CAIWHY010000351.1 GCA_903912585.1 uncultured Thermoleophilia bacterium
CCGGGCGACGCCGCGAAGCTCGTGGACCACGACCCCGGCGCGCCTCCGTCAGCCGACGCGGGAGCCGCCACGTGAAGCCGCGCCGCGGACCCGGGCCCTCGCGCACGTCGGTCGCCCTGCAGTCGCTGGTCAACTCCGAGGCGGGGCCGGGCGAGGGCGAGGCCGTCGTCCTCAGCACGCTGCAGGACCTCGTCGCCTGGGGCCGCAAGAACTCGCTCTGGCCGTTCGGCTTCGGCCTCTCGTGCTGCTTCGTCGAGATGGCCACCAGCCTCACGCCGCGCTACGACATCGCGCGCTTCGGGGCCGAAGTGCTGCGCATCTCCCCGCGCGAAGCGGACGTGATGATCGTGGCCGGCACCGTGTTCCGCAAGATGGCGCCCTCGGTGCTCCAGCTGTACCACCAGATGATGGAGCCGCGCTGGGTCATCTCGATGGGCTCGTGCGCCAACTCCGGCGGGATGTTCGACGTCTACAGCGTGGTGCAGGGCGTCGACTCGTTCCTGCCGGTGGACGTGTACATCCAGGGCTGCCCGCCGGCGCCGACGGCGCTCATGGAGGGCCTGCTGCTGCTACAGGCGCAGGTCCAGACGGAGCGCCGCCCGCTCAGCTGGGTCGTCGGCTCGCAGGCGGTGCAGAAGGCGCCCGCGATCTCGCTGCGCGACGTGCGCCGGGCGGACGTCACGGCGACCGACAAGCTCACGCCGCAGGACGAGGTCTGACGTGAGCACCGACGAGACGCACGCGGCGGCCGGGCCCGCTGCGGCCGGGCCGCTGGCTGCGGACGCCGGGCCGCAGGCGGCGGCTGGCCCGGCGCAGCCCTCGCAGTGGCCGGCGGCGGCGGTCGGCGCAGGCGAGCCGCCGCAGCCCGAGGTCGTGCGCGAACTGCGGGCGCGCTTCCCGGACACGCCCCTCGTCGGGCAGCAGACGGCCGACGGCATCCCGACCCTGTGGGTCCCGGAGGAGCGCGTCCACGAAGTGCTCGCCTACCTCAAACGGGAGGCGCCGAGACCGTTCGCCAGCCTCTACGACCTCGGCGCGATCGACGAGCGCCTGCGCCGGCACCGCGACGGCCAGCCGGCGGCGGACTTCACCGTCTACTACCACCTGCTCTCGTACGAGCGGAACGCCGACGTGCGCCTCAAGGTGGCGCTGCGCGGCGAGCCGGCCGCCGTGGACTCGATCACCGATCTCTGGCCGGCGGCCGACTGGTACGAGCGCGAGGCGTGGGACATGTTCGGCCTCGGCTTCCGCGGCCACCCGCACCTCAAGCGCATCCTCAACCCGCCCTGGTGGGAGGGACACCCGCTGCGCAAGGAGTCGCCCTCGCGAGGTACCGAGCTCGGGCGCTTCGAGATGCCACCGGAGGTCTTCGAGCAGTGGCAGGAGGACCTGGTCTTCCGGCCCGAGGAGTGGGGCCTGCCCACGACCGACGACGATCCCACGCTGATGTACCTCAACATCGGCCCGCAGCACGGCGCCACGCACGGGCCGCTGCGCATCATCGTCGGGCTGCGCGACGAGAAGATCGTGCACTGCATCCCCGACATCGGCTACCACCACCGCGGCTCCGAGAAGATGAGCGAGCGCCAGACCTGGCACACCTACATCCCCTACACGGACCGCATCGACTACCTCGGCGGCGTGACCAACAACCTGCCCTGGGTCCTCGCCGTGGAGAAGCTCTGCGGCATCGAGGTGCCGGAGCGCGCCCAGGTGATCCGCGTGATGCTCTGCGAGTTCTTCCGCATCGCCAGTCACCTCGTGTTCTACGGCACCTTCGCCCAGGACATCGGCGCGCTCTCGCCGGTCTTCTACATGTTCGAGGACAGGGAGCGCATCTTCGACGCCGTGGTGGAGCCCATCTGCGGGGCGCGCATGCACCCCAACTGGTTCCGCATCGGCGGCGTCGCCGAGGACCTGCCCCACGGGTGGGAGCAGGCGGTGCGCGACTACCTCGACTACCTGCCGCCGCGCCTCGACGAGTACGACGGCCTCGTCATGGACAACCGCATCATGAAGGCGCGCACCGTGGGCGTGGGCGGCATCAGCGCCGCCGACGCCGTGGAGTGGGGCGTCACCGGCACCAACCTGCGCGCCGCCGGCGTGCCCTGGGACTGGCGCAAGCAGCGCCCGTACAGCGGCTACGAGCGCTACGAGTTCGACGTGCCGGTGGGCACCACCGGCGACTGCTACGACCGCACCGCGGTCCACGTCGAGGAGATCCGCCAGAGCCTGCGCATCATCCGCCAGTGCCTTGACCAGATGCCGGCCGGCCCCTACAAGGCGTACCACCCGCTGACGACGCCGCCACCCAAGGAGCCGGCGACGATGCACCACATCGAGTCGCTGATCACGCACTTCCTGGGCGTGAGCTGGGGGCCCGTGGTGCCGCCCGGCGAGGCGTGCATCTACACCGAGGGCGTCAAGGGCCAGTACAGCTATTACGCCGTCAGCGACGGCGAGAACACCTCGTACCGCACCAGGATCCGCACGCCCTCGTTCCCGCACCTGCAGGTGCTGCCGCTGCTGGCGCGGGGCTTTGAGATCGCCGACCTCGTGACGATCCTCGGCAGCCTCGACTTCGTGATGGGAGACGTGGACAAGTGAGCCTCACGGACGAGGAACGCCGGGAACTCGAAGAGTTGCTGCCGCACTACCCGGACCGGCGGGCCGCCGCCGACTCCGCGCTGCGCGCGCTGCAGCGGCGGCGGCGCTGGCTCTCGGACGAGTCTCTCGCCGACCTCGGCGAGTTCCTCGGCATGAGCGTCGCCGAGCTCGACAGCCTGGCGACCTTCGCCAACATGCTGTTCCGGCAGCCGGTGGGCCGGCACGTCGTGCTGCTCTGCGACAGCTTCGCGTGCTGGTCGCTCGGCTACGACGGGCTGCGCGCCGAGGTCGAGGCGCGGCTCGGCGTGGCCACGGGCGGCACGACGCCCGACGGACGCTTCACGCTGCTGCCGATCGTCTGCCTCGGCGCCTGCGACCGCGGCCCGGCGATGATGGTCGACGCCGACCTCCACGGCCCGGTCGCACCCGGCGGCGTGGGCGCGATCCTCGAGGACTACGCGTGAGCGCCCGCGGCCCGAACGGCAGCGCTCACCGCCCCGGCGCGCCGGACACGACCGGCTGGGAGCGCCCGATGAGCCGCGCCATGCGCGCCGACGGCGCGCCGGCCACGCTCGAGGACTACGTCGCGGCCGGCGGCTACGAGGGCCTGCGCCGCGCGCTCGGCGAGCTCAAGCCGGAGGACGTCACCAAAGCGGTGAAGGACTCCGGCCTGCGCGGCCGCGGCGGCGCCGGCTACTCCACCGGCGGCAAGTGGAGCACCATGCCGCTGGGGCCGGACGCGCCGCACCCCAAGTACGTCGTGTGCAACGGCGACGAGATGGAGCCGGGAAGCTTCAAGGACCGCTACCTGCTGAGCCGCAACCCGCACCTGCTCATCGAGGGCATGCTCGTCGCCGCCTACGCCGTGCAGGCGGACGCCGGCTACATCTTCCTGCGGGCGCAGTACGACGAGCCCTACGCCAACGTGGAGCGGGCGCTCGCCGAGGCCGCCGCCGCCGGCTACCTCGGCGAGCACATCCTCGGCACGGACTGGTCGTTCGAGCTCTTCCTGCACGAGAGCGTCGGCCGCTACATCTGCGGCGAGGCGTCGGCGATGCTCAACGCGCTCGAGAGCCAGCGGCCGAACCCTCGCGCGCGGCCGCCGCACATGACCGGCGCCGGCCTCTACGCGCGGCCGACGGTGGTCAACAACGTCGAGACCTTCTGCGCCGTGCCCTCGATCGTGCGCAACGGCGCCGACTGGTGGAAGGGACTCTCCATCACCGCCGAGGGCGGCACCAAGATCTACGGCGTCGCCGGGCGCGTGCAGCGGCCGGGCTGCGTGGAGCTGCCGATGGGCACCTCGATGCGCGAGCTCATCGAGGTGCACGCCGGCGGCATGCAGCCCGGCTTCGAGCTGCGCGCCGTGAGCCCCGGCGGGGCGTCCACGGCGTTCGTCCCCGCCGGCCAGATCGACGTCCCCATGGACTTCACCGCCATGGCCACCGTCCAGAGCCGCATGGGCACCGGCACCATGGTGCTGCTCGACGACCACACGTGCCCGATCGGGATGACGCTCAACATGCTGCAGTTCTTCGCGCAGGAGTCGTGCGGCTGGTGCACGCCGTGCCGCGAGGGCCTCCAGTGGACGGCGCACCTGCTGCACGGGATCGAGGAAGGCCGCGGCACGCTCGAGGACCTCGACCTCCTCGCCGAGCACGTGTGGTTCATGGGCGCGGACAAGACGTTCTGCGACCTGGCGCCCGGCGCCATGCAGCCGCTCGAGGCGGCGCTGCGGCTCTTCCGCGACGACTTCGTGGCGCACATCGATTCCGGGCGCTGCCCCTACGCACCCGAAGAGACCGCGGCGGCCGAGGCCGCGCCGGCGCCCGCAGGTGAAACCCCATGAGCGCCGGGCAGTCCAGCGGCGCTCCCGAGCTCGTGACCGTGATCATCGACGGCCGCGAGTTTCAGGCGGAGGCCGGGCGCAACATGCTCGACGTCGCCCTCTCCCTCGGCTTCGACCTGCCCTTCTTCTGCTGGCACCCGCTGATGGGCTCCATCGGCGCCTGCCGCCAGTGCGCCGTGCGCCTCTACTGGACGGGCCGCGACGGCGCGGAGAAGAGCGAGATCGCCATGGCCTGCATGACCGAGGCCCAGGAAGGCACGCGCATCGACATCGACGACGAAGAGGCGGTGCGCTTCCGCGCCGAGATGATCGAGCTGATGATGCTCAGCCACCCGCACGACTGCCCCGTCTGCGACGAGGGCGGCGAGTGTCACCTGCAGGACATGACGGTGATGACGGGGCACAGCTACCGGCGGTACGCCGGCCTAAAGCGGACGTTCCCGAACCAGGACCTCGGCCCGTTCGTGGCGCACGAGATGAACCGCTGCATCACCTGCTACCGCTGCACGCGCCTCTACAACGACTACGCCGGCGGCCACGACTTCGGCGTGTTCGGCCTGCGCAACCAGGTCTACTTCGGGCGCGACCGCGACGGCACCCTCGAGAGCGAGTTCAGCGGCAACCTCGTGGAGGTC
>CAIWHY010000352.1 GCA_903912585.1 uncultured Thermoleophilia bacterium
CATCGCCGCCGGCCGGCGCCAGCGCGCGCCGCGCGTCAGAGCGCCTTGTCGAGCGCCTCCTCGAGAGACCTGACCGTGCGCTCGACGTCGTGCAGTTTGTCGAGGCCGAAGAGGCCGATCCGGAAGGTCATGAAGTCCGCCGGCTCGTCGCACTGCAGCGGCACGCCGGCCGCAGTCTGCAGGCCCTGCGCCGCGAACTTCGCGCCGCTGCGCAGGCCGTCGTCGTCGGTGTAGACCACGACGACGCTCGGCGCCTCGAAGCCCGGCGCCGCGACGCTCTTGAAGCCGCGCTCGGCGAGGAGACCACGCACGCTCGCGCCCAGGTCCACCTGCTCGGCGCGCACCTTCGCGAAGCCGTAGGCCTTGGTCTCCGCAATCGTGTCTCGCATGCGCACGAGTGCGTCCGTGGGCATGGTGGCGTGGTACGCGTGGCCGCCACCCTCGTAGGCCTGCATGATCTCGAGCCACTTCTTGAGGTCGCAGGCGAAGCTGGTGCTAATCGTCTCGGGGAGGCGGGCGACCGCGGCGTCGCCGAGCATCACGAGGCCACAGCAGGGCGAGCCCGACCATCCCTTCTGCGGCGCGCTGATGAGCACGTCGACGCCGCAGGCGTTCATGTCGATCCAAACGGCGCCGGAGGCGATGCAGTCGAGGACGAAGAGGCCGCCGGACTCGTGCACGGCGGCGGCCACGGCGCGGACGTAGTCGTCGGGCAGGATGATCCCCGACGCCGTCTCCACGTGCGGCGCGAACACCACGTCCGGCCGCATCTCCTTGATGGTCGCGACCACTTCTTCGATGGGCGGCGGCGCGAACGGCGCCTGGTGTTCGGCGCTCGTGCTGCGAGCCTTGAGCACGAGCGCCTCGGCCGGGATGCCGCCGGCCTCGAAGATCTGCGTCCAGCGGTAGCTGAACCACCCGTTGCGGATGACGAGGCACCGCTTGCCGGTGGCGAACTGGCGCGCGACGGCCTCCATCCCGAACGAGCCGCTCCCCGGCACGACCGCGACGGCCGACGCGCCGTACGCCTCCTTGAGGTCGGCGGAGATGTCGTTCATGGCACCCTGGAAGAGCCGGGACATGTGGTTCACGGCCCGGTCGGTGTAGACGACCGAGTACTCGAGCAGGCCGTCGGGATCGACGTTGGGCAGCAGACCTGGCATTGTCGTCCTCCGCGAGATGAGTGGCGCCGGGCGGCTCGGGGACCGCCGCGACGTTCTGGTATGTACCAGTGAAGTATAGCCGGAGGCGAAGCCCAGGTCCATCGTCGCGCCGATCGGCCGGCGCAGTCCTGGATCGCCGCGCGGGCGACGCGGAGCGCGGGGATCAGCCGGCCGGCGGAGCCGGCTCCGCCGGCGCACCCTGCCGGCTCGTGCCGACCTGGGCGCGATAGCGCTTCGCCATGTCGCGGAAGGCCTGGATGAGCGCCTTTTGCGTGCCCGAGAAGTAGCACTTCTCGAGCGCCTCGACGATGGCGTCCTCGTCCGTGCCGAGGTTGCGGCCGGCTAGGAGGCGATTGAGGTAGTCCTTGGCGAGCTCGGTCGCGACGGTGAACTCGGCCGCGACGATCACGCCGGTCTCCATCTCGACCTCGCACACGACGCTCAGGATCGTGTACATCAGGCCGCTGACGGTGTTGGCCGGCGGCTTGGCGTGCCCGACGAAGATGCTGGTGCTCATGTGACCGCCTCGCTCATGGTCGCGCGATTGTGCCACGGCTCGCCCCGCCGGTCACGCGGATGAGCGCGGCGACGGCGACCAACGCGGCGTAGACCAGGCCGAAGAAGAACAGGACCCAGAGGATCGGGCTGAGGCCGCCGCGAGTCGCCGCCCACAGCGAGCCGGCGACGAGCAGGACGGCGGCGACGGCAGCGGCGGCCCACGTGACGCCGCGGCCGCCGAGCAGGAGGAGCATGCCGATCGCGAGCAGGACGGCGAAGGCGGCGAGCAGCAGGGCGCCGACCAGGATCACGCCGGCCGGGCTCACGAGACGCGTGTAGCCGGCGTCGAAAGTCTTGAGGCCGGAGGCCGCGGCGCCGGCGCCGCGCACCACCGTCCAGGTGCCGATGACGCCGTAGCCGAGGAGCCACGGCAGCATGACGATGGCGGCCAACACGCGCAGGCCGCCGCCCGAGTGATCGGTCTCGACTTCCGCGGGCGGCGCGTCGTCGGCGGCCGCGTCCGGCGGCGCGTCGGCGGCCGCGTCCCTCGGCGCTTCCACGGCAGCGTCCCTCGGCGTATCGACCGGCTCAGTCACTGCGCGCTCACCTCACGCGCCCCAGCGCGCGCGCAGGCGGCGGGCACGCAGCAGTTCGAGGACCGCCGCCACGACGACCAGCGGGAACGCGACGACGTAGGGCCACTCGGTGCCGCCGAGCGAGACGCTGTCGGCGCTCGCGGCCACGAGGACGGCGGCCGTGGAGGCGGCGGCCATGAACCCCACCGCGACCCATTGACCCGGATGGAGCTGCTTCGAGAAGAGCAGGATGGCAGCCCAGACGAGCACGACCTCGAGCGCCACGATGACGCCGGCAAGCAGGTACAGCTGGCCGGCGGAGAGAGTCGCCGAGCGAGCGCCCGACGCGTCGATGGTCGTGACGAGGCTCACAGGGCCGGAACCGGCCGTCAGCGCCGCTATCACCGTCATCACGGCGACGGCGCCGCCGGCGATGCTCACGCAGGCGAGCAGGACGCCAGCGACGTAGCGGGGAGCGCGCCAGCGGGCGAAGTCCATCTGGCGCGCCGACTCGCGGTCGGCCTGCGCGAGCGCCACGGCGTCGCGTCGCGCCCCGGCGGCGTCCGCGGCGTCCGGGACGTCGGGCTCGTCGTAGTGCGCCACGTAGGGGTGGTCCTGCGACTCCTCAACGCCCATGCGCCACGCTCCTCCGCCGCCCCCGGCGTTCGCCCCCCGCCGCTCTGTACGGTAGCGTAGTACCTGCGCGCCGTCGGCGCACCTCCCGCGGCGCCCCCTGACGACATGGACACACTGGACCTCACGCCCCCGGAAGGCGCACCGACGGTCGGCCTCCCGGCCGAGACCGGCGGCGAGGTCCGGATCGACGCTTCAGCCGAGCTCCCGGCCGCACGCCTCTCGCTCATCTCGCCGCCGCTGTGGGCCGCCGTCGCGTTCCTCGTCAGCCGGATGATCATGCTGGCCGCCGGCTGGGGCGTGGTCTCGCGCATCGGCGTGCGCACGATCGGCACGGGCATGTACGACCACCGCCACGGCATCTGGTGGGGGTTCGTGCCCCAGCGCCTTGCTGATCCCTGGGCAAACTGGGACGGCCAGTGGTTCATCCGCATCGCCTCGGACGGCTATCACCGCGTGCACAGCGAGGCGTTCTTCCCGCTCTACCCGTTCATCATCCGCTACGTGAAGTACGTCACCGGCAACTACGTGCTCGCCGGCACCCTCGTCTCCTGGGTCGCCATCGCCCTGACCCTGTGGCTGCTCTACCGCATGGTCGCGGCGCGCTTCGACGCCACGGTGGCCGCCTGGAGCGTCGCCTTCCTCAGCTTCTTCCCGACGAGCTTCTACCTCACCTCGGTGTACAGCGAGTCACTGTTCCTGCTCTTCTCGGTGGCCGCGTTCTACTTCGCCGAGCGCAAGCACTGGGCGCTCGCCGGGGTCGCCGGGATGCTCTCCGTGCTCACGCGCAACACCGGGCTGTTCCTCGTCATCCCGCTGGCCCTGCTGATGGTGGAGCAGGAGCAGGCCAGGGGCTGGCGCGATTGGGCGCGCGCCGTCGTGAGGCCGCGCACGCTCTGGCTCCTGCTGCTCCCGCTGGGGATGGGCCTCTACATGGGCTATCTGCAGTGGAAGTTCGGCCAGCCGCTGCTGTTCGCCGACGCGCAGCGCCACTGGGGCCGCAAGCTCTCGTCGCCGTTCAGCGCCGTGGCCTACGCGACGTACATCGCGGGGCGGGCGCTGGGGCGCGTCGCGAGCGCGAGCACCAGCCTGTGGGCCTCGCCGCTCCGCCCGGGCAGCGTGACCCAGCGAGTGATGATGCGCACCATCGTTCCCTGGGTGACGCTGGTCGGCTGGGCCGCAGTCGCGATCGCCGCGATCCGCAAGCTCCCACTCTCCTACACGGCCTGGTCGCTGGTGCTGCTGATCTACCCGCTGTTCTTCCCCGCGGGCAGGACGCCCCTGCTCTCCTACCAGCGCTTCGTGCTCGTCGCGTTCCCGCTCTTCATCGCCGTCGCCGTGCTCACGCGGCGCCACAACGTCACCCGCTTCGTGCTGCTGGGGGTCTCCGCCGCGTTGCTCGTGTGGATGGCGGCGACGTTCGCCCTCTGGTGGTGGGTGGCGTGACCGAGGAGGACCACGCCATGGACGATGCGCACCTGCAGTCGGCGGCCCGCGCCCTGGCGCGGTCGCGCCGGCTGGTCGTTTTCACCGGCGCCGGCGCGAGCAAAGAGTCCGGGATCGCGACCTTCCGCGAGCCCGAGACCGGCCTGTGGGCGAAGTACGACCCGATGGAGCTCGCCACGCCGGAGGCCTACGAGCGCGATCCCGAGTTCGTCTGGTCGTGGTACGAGCACCGGTTCGGCGCCGCGGCCGCGGCGGAGCCCAACCCGGGCCACGTGGCGATCGCCGAGCTCGAGCTCCTGCTGCCGCGCGTGGCCGTCGTCACGCAGAACATCGACGGCCTGCATCAGCGCGCCGGCTCGAGCGATGTGGTGGAACTCCACGGCAGCATGAACCGCTTCAAGTGCGTGCCGGGGACGCACGCCGGCTTCGCCCTCTCGGACTTTGCCGAGCAGACGGAGAAACCGCCGCGCTGCCCCGAGTGCGGCGCGCACCTGCGGCCGGACGTCGTGTGGTTCGGCGAGGCGCTGCCGGCGGACGCCATCGACCGCGCGGAGACGCTCAGCAAGGACTGCGACGCGATGCTCGTGGTGGGGACCTCGGGAGTCGTGTACCCGGCCGCCCTGATGCCGCGGTTCGCGCACGAGGCGGGAGCGACGGTCGTCGACGTGAACCCGGAGCGCGACGCGCTGACCTCGAGCGCCACGATCTTCCTGAAGGGGCCGGGCGGCGAGGTGCTGCCGCTGCTCGTCGCGGCGGTACGCGAACACCTGGGCGACTGAGCCCTGCGGGAGGAGTTCGCCGGTCGGCGGCGCCTCGGCCGCTAGCCCTTCTCCCCCGGCTTGAGGCCCGCGGCGGCGCGGCGTGCGACCTCGGCGACGCGCCGGGAACGCGTCTCGGGCCGCTTGGCGTCGAGGACCCAGTAGACGTACTGGCGGCGGTGGGTCGGCGCCCAGTCGCGCCAGCGTGCAAGCGCCGCCGGGTCCGCCGCCAGCGCCTCTTCCACATCCGGCGGCGTCACCTCGAGCCTGCCGGACGCCGCCTCGTCCCACGTCCCGCGCCGCTTGGCTTCGTCCACGAGCGCCTGCCCGGCCGGCGCCATCCGGCCCTCGGCGATCATGCGCTCGACGCGGGCGACGTTGCTCTCGCTCCACACGCTCCCTGGCTTGCGCGGCGTGAAGCGCACCGCGTAGCTGCGCTCGTCCCAGCGGTTGACGAGGCCGTCGATCCAGCCCCAGCACAGGGCTTCCTCGACGGCCTCGTCGTAGGTCACGCTCGGCTCACCGACGTGCTTCTTGTGGAGGAGGAGCCAGACCTGAGCCGCCGAGCCGTGATGCGCGGCGAGCCACTCGCGCCACGCGGCGCGATCGGCGGCGAAGAAGGTGTCGGCTGCGGGGATGGTCGCCATGCAGGCTACCTACCCGCCGACGTGGATGCCTGCGCAGACGGCGATCGGCAGGCGGCGCGCGCGAGGCAACGCCCAGCTTCGGCCCGGGAGGGGCGCGGCTCTAGCGGCGGAAGGCGGAGAGGTCGGCGCCGAGGCCGAGCTCGGCGTAGCGCGCGGAGCGGCGCACGTAGCGGTCGCGCAACTCCGCACGCGGCGCGAGGTCCTCGTCGGTGACCTCGCGCACGACCTTGGCCGGCGAGCCGATGATGAGGCTGCGCGGCGGGAACTTCTTGCCCTGCGTGACCAGCGCGTTGGCGCCGACGATGCACTCGTCGCCGATCTCGCAGCCGTTGAGCAGGGTGCTGCCCATGCCGATCAGGCAGCGCGCGCCGATGACGGCCCCGTGCACGATCACCTGGTGGCCGATCACGCAGTCGGGGCCGATCACGATCGGGAAGCCCGGGTCGGTGTGCGCCACCGAGTTGTCCTGGAAGCTGGAGTGGCTGCCGAGGAGGATGCGCTCCACGTCGCCGCGCAGGACGGCGCCCGGCCACACATTGGCGCCGTCCTCGAGCACGACGTCGCCGATGATCGTCGCGTCCGGGTGGACGAACGCTCCGGCGCCGAAGCTGGGTACCTTCTCGGCGAACGGGGTGATAGACATGGCGGCAGTATAGCCGAGGGCGCCGGGCCGGCGGCAACGCCGGCGCCGCCCAGAACGGAGGGTCGAGATGAAGTTCGTACACGTGGCGACGAGGACCAGGGATCTGGATGCGGCCATCGCGTTCTACGCGGCCTTGGGCATGAAGGAGATGCGCCGCTCCGAGCTCGAGAAGGGCAAGGCGACGCTGGTGTTCATCGCGCCGCCCGAGGGCAACTTCGCCATCGAGCTCGTCTACAACTGGGGCAAGGACGACGGCTACGAGGGCGGCGAGCGCTTCGGCCACTTCGCCTTCGACGTCGAGGACATCGACGCCGTCCTGCCGGGGATCGTCGCGGCCGGCGGCACCGTGCAGCGCGAGCCGTACCTGCTCGAGGGCGGCGGCCCGCGCATCGCCTTTGTCGGCGACCCGGACGGCAACCCGGTCGAGCTCATCCAGCGCTGAAGCGGCGGCTACGCGTACCGCGGCATGCTGTCGCGGCTCCAGCCCATGCGCCCGGCGCTGAAGGCGCGCGGCGCGGCGAGCAGGCAGAGGATGCCGAGCAGGACGTAGTAGGAGAGGTTCAGGTTGTTGGCCGTGCTGGTGACGGCGATGGCGAGGCAGTAGAAGCCGCCGGCGCCGGCCAGCAGCGCGATCAGGCCCCAGGCGAAGCGATGCGGCAGGGGGCTGAGCTCGAGGATGAGCGCGGCGAGGAACACCGCCGGCGGGAACAGGAGCAGCGGGAGCGCGGCGAGCTGGCCGGCGCTGACCCCGTTGAGGTCGACGGCCGGCGTCGTCGCCGCGTAGAAGGCCTCGTAGATCTGCCAGGCGAGGCTGGCGATCAGGAACAGGATCACCACGAGCCGGCCGATGAACTGGCGGTCGTGCCGCGTCATCGAGGGCAGGCGGCGATTCCAGGCGCGCGAGCGCCGCCAGGCGCGCGCGATGACCACGATCCCGATCACGAGGAACGCCGGCAGGAGCACCCAGGGCCTCGCCGTGAACCAGGGGAACCAGGAGAGCGGCGGCCAGGTCTCCTCGAGAAGCTTGAAGGTGGTGGCGCCGACCTTCGGCATGATCTGGATGACGTGAGGCTGGACGCCGCCGCCCTGGAGGACGTCGACGCTGAGCGCCGTGAGGTCCGCGATCCGAAGCCGATGCTTCACCGTCGTGTAGGGCGGCATGGGCGTCCCGTTGTCCTCCGACTTGACCAGCGGCCAGGTCGCCGAGACGTCCCGCTTGGCCGCAGCCGGCCACGCGAACGTGACCGTCGCGCCGGCGGGAGCCGCCTGCGTGCCTCCCCATGTCTTGACACTCGACTTGTAGGTCACGCCCTGCAGCACGGCCGCCACCTGCGGGTCGGCGAGCGCGGCCGTGACGTAGGCGGCGTTGGGATCGGGCCCGGCCGGCTGGGCGGCCGCCGCGCCGGCCGCGCCGGGGAGCGCAGCC
>CAIWHY010000353.1 GCA_903912585.1 uncultured Thermoleophilia bacterium
CGCGGCGCTGGCTTTGGCGCTGGCCGCGCTTGCGGCCGCCGCTCTGGCCGGCGCGTTCGCGCCGGCGGCCGCGGCGGCCCCCGACGCGGCCACGATCGACGCTTTCCTCACCGATCACGGCTCGCCGATGGCCGGCAACGGCGCCGCCTTCGTCGCCGCGGGCGAGCAGCACGGCGTCGACCCGGCGTTCCTCGTCGCCATCTCCGGCGCCGAGACGAGCTTCGGCCAGTCGCTGTACTCGCAGCACGGCGACGTCTGCACCTACAACGCCTTCAACTGGTTCTTCGGTGCCACTTGGCCGCAGAGCGACTTCGCCTCCTGGAGCGACGGCATCTCGCGCGTCGCCCAAGGCTTGGCCGGCCCCCTGTACTACGGCGCCGGCCTCTACTCCGTCGTCACCATCGCGCCCAGGTACTGCCCTGACGGCACGGCAAACTGGGTCGCCAACGTGACCGCGTTCATGACGGCGCTCGGCGGGAACCCCGCCGACACGCGGCTCTTCGCCCCGTCGGCCTCGCCGCCGTCGGTCCAGCCGGGGCTCATCGCGCTCAACGGCTCCGTGTCGCTCGGCGCCGGCCCCTACGAGGTAGGCGGCCACGTCGACGCCGGCTTCACGATCACCAATACCGGCGCCCAGCCGCTGACCCTCGACGGCATCCGCCTCGCCGTGCGCGGCCCGGGCGGCGTCAGCGCCGACATGGTCTCGCGCCACCCGGTGACCATCCCGGCCGGCCAGTCGCGCGCCATCAAGGCGGCGATCCCGCTGACGATGAGGGGACGCTGGAGTGGCTGGATCGAGGTCTCCGGCGGCGGCGCCTCCAGCCTCGTCGGCAGGCGGCAGGCCTTCGTCTTGCACGTCAAGCTGCCGCACGACCCGCGCGTCAGGCGCTGGGTCGTGCGCGAGTCGTCGCTCTCGACCGGGCGCTGACCCGGGCGCCCGCGTCCCGCCTGCTCGACGGCGCCGGGCTCGCGCCGAGACCTTCTACCGCCGCGCCCCGCCCTACTTGCGCGGCGCGAGCTGGTAGACGTTGGAGGTCACCGTCTTCGAGATCCGCTTGACGGCGTAGGTCTGCCCCAGGATCCCGAGGATCTGCCAACGGTCCGTGTGGTCGTTGCCGCCGCCCATGAAGGCGCCGTAGAAGCCGTTGCTCCCCATGCGCGTCGCCCAGGCCTGCGGGTCGGCGAGCACCTGCGTCTGCGTGCCGGCGAACACCGGCGTGGTCCCCGGCACCGACCAGAGGAAGCGCGGCAGCTCTCCCGGCCCCGCGGCGTCCATGAGGATGGCGCTCGCGGTCTGCAGCTTGTCGAGCGGCACGCGCTGCGGGGCGCCGAAGAGGAGCGGCGTGGCGAGGGTCGCGGGCAGCAGCGCGAGCAGGCAGAAGGCCGCCACCAGCAGCGGCCGCCGGCGCGGCCAGAGGCCGAAGGCGAGCAGCGGCAGGAAGGCGAAGAACGGCCAGGCCATCGCCAGATAGCGGCTGGTGAGCAGCGGCGGCAGGCTGAGGAAGGCGAGGTTCTGCAGGCACACGCCGCCGGCGGTCACGACAAGGAAGAAGAGGACCGTCCACCAGCCCGGGCGGGCGCCGCGCACGGCGGCGACGATGGCGCGGCGCGAGCGCGGCACCAGGAGCCCGACGGCGACGGCGGCCAGGACGACGAGCGCCGCGACGGCCGCCGCGGAGTGCGGCAGCCCGGCGGCGCGCCCGAGGGTCTGGCCGATCGCGCCGAGCTTCTCGTTGAAGACCTTCGTGGTGAAGCCCCCGATGCGCCCGCCCTCGCGCCCGACCGCGTGCGTGAAGCCGGGCGCTGCGAGGGCGGTGAGCGCCACGCCGGCGGCGATGCCGGCGACGGCCGGCGCCCAGGGCCGGCGCTGCTGCGTGCGCCGGCCGATCAGACTCACCGCCACCGCGAAGACTACACCGCCGAGCAGCAGGATGATCGTCTGGTAGTGCGTCATGAGCGCCGCCCAGGCGGCGGCCCCGACCCACAGCGCGTCCGGCCAGCGCCGCTTCGCGCCCGGCGCCGTCGCGCGCACCACGCCCCAGACGAAGAGCACGGTGGCCAGGGCCACGAGGTCATACTGACGCGTGAGCGCCGAGATGCTCACCACCGCGGGGCTCAGCGCCCAGACCAGCGCCACGAGCGACGACTCGAGGCGCGCGAACCTGAGGGCGCGCGCCAGCCCGTACAACGCCAGCGTGGTCAGCACCGCGAAGACGAGGTTGAGCGCCGCGCCCGACCAGTGGTGCATCCCGGTGAGCATCAGCCACAGGTGCAGGATCCAGAAGTACAGGGGCGGGTGGACGTCGTAGGTGGCGAGGTCCGGGCCGATGTGGGCCAGGTCGCCGAGCGAGTCCGACTGCCAGTAGTACTGCCAGGCGCTCGCCGGGACCCAGCGGCCGCTGAGGCCGCCCTGTATGGCCTTCTCGAAGGCCCCGAGGCGGCCCGACGCCGTGGCGTACGACCACGCCTCGTCGTGCTGGACGTTGGGGTTGGCGTGCATCGCGTCCAGGCGGAGGCCGAGGCCGAGCAGCACGGCCGCCAGGAGCACGACCACGGCGAGCGTGTTGAGTCGTCTGGCGTTCACGGCTTCAGCGCATCACGTCTAGAACTGGAAGTAAAGGAACGGGCTCGGCTGGCTCAGCGCGAGCAGGGCCGCGCCCAGGAGCACTCCGAGCACGAGCGCGTAGCGCATCTTGGGCTCGAGCTTGACCTGCCAGCTGTTGGGCAGGAGGTTGACCCACAGCAGGCCGCCGAGGATGAAGCCGGCGAGCACGGGCGCCACGGGCAGCCGGCCGGCCCCGCTCACGCCCTTGAGGCCGGCCATAGCGGCGAGCACGTCGGCGGCGGAGCGCATCGACGTGGCGCGGAAGAAGACCCAGGCGACGACCGCGGCCAGGAAGGTGAGGGCGCGGTTGAGCCACACCCATGAGGGCGTGAACTCGTACTTGCGCGCCAGCACGTGCACCGACTGGAACACGCCCCACAGCAGGCCCCAGAAGACGAACGTCCACGCCGGTCCGTGCCAGAGGCCGGCCAGCAGGAACGTGATCAGCAGGTTGCGCACAGTCGCGAAGGTCGTGCCGCGCGAGCCGCCCAGCGGGATGAAGAGGTAGTCGCGCAGCCACGACGACAGCGACATGTGCCAGCGGCGCCAGAAGTCCGACGGGTTCACCGCCTTGTAGGGCGAGTCGAAGTTCTGCGGGAAGCGCAGGCCGATCATGAGCGCCACGCCGACCGCCATGTCCGAGTACCCCGAGAAGTCGAAGTACAGCTGCAGCGTGTACCCGAGCGCGGCGGCCCAGCCGGACCAGAGGCCGAGGTGCGCGTGGTGCGCAAAGAGCTGGTTGACGTAGGTCGCCATCACGTCGGCGACCAGCACCTTCTTGGCGAGGCCCATGCAGACGAAGAAGAGGCCGGAACCGATGAGGCTGATGCGGAAGCGCTGCTGCGCCTGTTCGAGCTGCTCGCCGACGTGGCCGTAGCGGATGATCGGGCCGGCGGTGAGGTACGGGAACAGCGTCGCCCAGGCGAGGTAGTGGATGACGGTCTTGGCCGGGCGGATCGTGCCACGGTAGACGTCCACGGCATACGAGATCGCGGCGAACGTGTAGAACGAGATGCCGATCGGCAGGAAGACGCGCAGCGCCGGCAGCGGCTCGCCGGCGCCGAGCAGCCTGAGCAGCCCGTTGGTCTGCGCGAAGAAGAAGCCGCGGTACTTGAAGTACGCCAGCAGCGCGAGGTTGACGGCGATCGCGCCGGCCAGGAGGAGCTTGCGCCGGCGCGGCCCTTTCATGCGCGTCAGCGCCTCGCCGGCGGCCCAGTCGACCAGCGTCGTGCCCAGCAGCAGCGGGACGTAGCGCCAGTCCCAGAGGCCGTAGAAGACGCAGGAGGCGACGATGAGGAGCAGCAGCCGCGGGATGCCGCGCGGCGCCACCCAGTACAGGAGGACGACGACCGGCAGGAAGAGGAAGAGGAAGCCGTAGCCGTTGAACTGCACGGCTTCCTCAGCTCCCGGCGGCGTCGGCGGCGGCGAGCGATGCGGCGGCGGTGAGGATCACTTGGGCACGCCGCCGGTGCGCTTGAGAACGTAGCGGATGACGCGGTCGGTGTTCACGGCGGTCATGTGCACGCCGTCGAAGAACTGCACCGGGTCGCCGTGGAAGGTCCGGAGGTCGGTGACGTCGACGAAGTCGAAGCGGTACTTGGCGTGCAGCGACTGGATGAAGTCGACGACCTGGCGGTGCCGCTGGTACCAGCCCAGAGGGCCGACGACGCGGAGCAGCGTCGGGTTGATCGGCGTGAGCACGATCAGCGGCTTCGCTCCGTGGGCGTTCATGAAGGCCAGCGTGCGCTCGAAGTAGCGCTTCGCCTGCGGGTCCATGCCGTGGTAGATGGTCTTGTAGAGGTCCTCGTAGCGCGTCTGCGAGCGCGGGTAGCGCCGCCGGAACTCGGCGGCGGAATAGGGATGCGGGCCGATGGCGCCGTCGGGCAGGAACGTCGAGCGGTAGTGCACGACGGCGCGCTTGATCGCGGCGGGGTGCCGGAGGACGCGGAGGGAGTCGGCGGCCGTCGTCCACGAGAACACCGACGTGCGGTTGTCCCACACGGCGCGCAGCACCACTGAAGGCGAGCGGCGGCCCGTGGGCGGGCCGCCGAGGTACTGGTTGAGGCGCGGCTCCGCGGCGGTGTTGCCCTGCACCGAGAACGGCACGAACGACTCCACGTCCACGAGCCAGAAGTACGCGGGGCGCGAGTCCGGGAAGCGGCTGTGGAGGTAGTTCATCATCGCCCAGGCGTCAGGGATGCCGCCGATGCCGATGACGCCGGCGTTGAAGGTGAGGAGGCCGGTCTTCTTGAGGAAGTACGACGGGTCGTACCTCATCGAGCGTGAGCTGCCGAGGACGACGAGCCGGGGCGCCTTCGTGAGCTTGTCGATGTAGTCGACCTTGATCGAGCGGTCGGAGGTGGTGAGCGTCGGCAGGACGCGCGTGCCCACGAGTCCGTACGGGTCGGCGTAGGTGTTGAGCGCGCCGATCGCCACCATGACGGCAGCGGCGGCGATGGCGAGGACCACGAGGAACGCCGCCGTGCCCCAGCGCTTGGACTGGTCGATCTCCGGAGGGTCCGGGATGATGCGGCGTTTGAGGCCGCCGGACGGAGCGGCTTCGCCGCCGGCCGCTGCCGCGCCGCCGCCGGTCGCGCCTGTCTCGGCGCCCCGCGCCGCGCC
>CAIWHY010000354.1 GCA_903912585.1 uncultured Thermoleophilia bacterium
CGGCGTCTTCGGCGGCGCGGACGTCGTTGAGCAGCGACTCCATCTGCGCCGGGGACATCGCCAGGTTGAGCCCTTCGGCGAAGGCGAGGTCGCAGTCGATCTCCGCCTCGCGGACGACCTCGCGGATCGCGTCGCCGCTGCGCAGCGACGCGTCGAGCAGCCACATGGCCTCCTCGCGCCCGAACCTGCCGAGCAGCGTCGACAGCGCGTCCTCCCAGCCGTTCACCCAGCCGCCGTTCCTGCCCGACGCCCCCGCTCCGCAGAACTGCCGCTCGAGCAGCACCACATCGGTATCGGGCGAGAGGCGCTTGATCCAATAGGCCGCCCAGAGGCCGGTGAACCCTCCGCCCACGACGCACACGTCGGCGCGCGTCGTGCGCGTCAGCGGCGGGCAGTCGCCGGGCGGGCTCCAGCGCGCGTCGCCGCCCATCCAGAAGACCGCCTCTTGCGCCTCGCGGGGCGCCGACCTCGCCGCGTCCGTCGTCCGCATCATGCGTGACCTCCTGCCGAGTCGTGCGCCGCCTGCCTCTGCCGGCCAACCTAGATGGCAGGCCGCAGGCTGTCAACGCGCACGCCGAGCAGCGAACGCCGACCCCCATTGGCTGGCGAGCGTCCCTCGACTAGCATGTGCCTTCGGCTCACGAGAGGGAGCTCCCCATGACGCGTACGAGGACCATCGCGTTCTTCCCGGAACCCGGCGCCTGGGGACCCACGAACAACTGCGCCGCGATGGCGAGCGTCCTGAGCGAGCGCGGCCACCGCGTCGTGTTCGTGGTCGACGAGTCGTTCGCCGGGGTCCTGGAGGCGCGCGGGCTCGAGGAGCGGCTCTTCCGGATGGCGGCGCCGGAAGGGGACGGGGGCGGCGCCGAGGATCCATGGGCCGAGTTCATCCGCGTGACCGCACCCGAGTTCCGTAAGCCCACCATCGAACAGATCGCCACGGTGACCAAGCCGATCTGGCAGGCGCTCGTGGACGGCGAACGGTACTCCCACGAGCGCGTCATGGCCATCTGGGACGAGGTCCGGCCGGACGTGGTCGTGACGGACAACGTCACCGGCTACCCGGCCGTCGAGCTGGCGGGGGTGCCCTGGGTGCGCGTCGTGTCGTGCAACCCGCTGGAGATGCGCGACCCCGACCTGCCGCCGGCGCTGTCGGGGCTGCCGGCCGGCGACCGCAGCGAGTGGCCGGCCTTCAGCGCCGAGTACCACCGCGTGCACGAGGAGCTGCTCGCCGAGCACAACGGCTTCCGCGCCTCGGTGGGCGTCGCGCCCTGCCCGCTCGACGAGTTCAACACGGCCTCGCCGTGGCTCAACCTGTACGAGTTCCCGCAGGCCGCGGACTACCGGCGCGCGCGGCCTCTGGACTCGACGTGGCACCGCCTCGAGTCCTCGGTGCGCACCGGGGAAGCAAAGTTCGACGTTGCCGAGCACCTCTCGAGCGAGGGCAAGGTGATCTACCTCTCGCTCGGCTCCCTCGGCTGCATGGACCTCGGGCTGATGCAGCGGCTCATCGACGCGCTCGCCGCGACGCCTCACCGCGCGATCGTCTCCATGGGCCCGCTCAAGGACCAGATGCGGCTCGGCCCGCGCATGTACGGCGACGAGTTCCTGCCGCAGCCGTCGATCTTGCCGCAGTGCGACCTGCTGATCACCCACGGCGGCAACAACACCATCTGCGAAGGTTTCCACTTCGGCCTGCCGATGATCGGACTGCCGCTCTTCTGGGACCAGTACGACAACGCGCAGCGCCTCGCCGACACGGGGTTCGGGTCCCGCCTCGCCACGTACGGCTGGACCGACGACGAGCTTGCCGCCACGATCGAGCGGCTGCTGACGGACGACGCACTGAAGGCCCGCCTGAGGACCGTCGCCGCCGCTATCAGGTCGCAGCCGGGAAGCGTGCGCGGCGCCGAACTCATCGAGTGCCTCGCGCTTGCAGGGGAGCCCGTGCTGAGCTGAGCGATCGGCGCCCGCGTCCGTTCATCCTCCGTTCATCCGTCGGCGGGAGACTCGCCCCAGGAGGTGATCGAAGATGACAGGCATGGACATGGCACCGATCGTGATGAGCTGGCTTCTGATGATGGCCCTGGGCGTCGCCACGGTGATCGGCCTCAACGGGCTGAACCGCGAGCGCGCCACTGAAGACGAGTGAAGAACGGCGCGTCAGGCCCGGCGACGAGCGAAGAGTCGATCGCGCCGGAGGGCTGAGCGGCAGAGACCGCGGCTCAGCCCTCCGGCGCGTCCGCGTACGATAGGCCGGCGCTACGTGCGCGCAGTCGGCGACACGCGAAGCTCGCCGGCGTGCTCGCGCACGAAGTCCTCGAAGCCGCGCGGGGGCCGGCCGGTGAGCTCTTCGAAGTCGCCGGCCGTCGTCGCGAACTCGTCGTGGCGCATCGCCAGCCAGAGCTCGCAGAGCGCCTCGACGAGCTGCTCGGAGGCCCCACGACGCCGCAGCGCCACGCAGGCCTCGTCCTGGCCGACGTCTACGTAGCGGATGGGCTGGCCGACCACGCGCGTCAGGATCGCGGCGATCTCGTCGTGCGGCAGCGACTGCGGGCCGGTGAGCGAGTAGATCCGCTCGTCCCTGCCGCTCTCGCGCCCATCGCGGTCCGCGCGCAGCAGCACCTTCACCGCGGCGTCGGCGACGTCGCGGGCGTCGATGTAGCTGATGCGTCCGCCGCCCATCGGCGTGAAGAAGGCCCCGCGGACGAAGATGCTGGGCCCGTACATCGTGAGAAAGTTCTGCATGTAGGAGTTGGGACGCAGGATCGTCGCGGGGATCGCCGACTCCCGGACCACTTCCTCGGCCTCCCGGTGCCAGTCGAGAAGAGGCCCGCCGGCGGTGCCGGAGTGCAGGAAGGAGACGCGCACGAGGTGCCCGACCCCGGCGCGCTCGGCCGCCTGAACGAGGTTGCGCGTCTGGGCGACCATCTCGGGCTCTTCCGGCGTGATGAGCACCGCCTGGTCGATGCCGCGGAACGCCGTGTCGAGCGTGTCCGGGCGGTCGAAGTCTACCTCGACGAAGTCGACGCGGCCCACACGGCCTTCGGCGTCATGGTCGGGGTAGTGGACGGCGCCGCGCACCGAAGCTCCCGCGGCGAGCTGTCGGACCATCTCGGTGCCGGCCCGACCCGAGGCGCCGGTCACGAGGATATGGCTGCTCACGGGTACCTCCTTGTGCGCCCGGCGAGGCGCCGGGCGGTTCTTCCGTACTGCCTTCTTGCCGCGTCGCGCCGATGGGAAACGCCGCCGCCGTCTGCCGGCCGCGGCGGCGGCGCGGCCTCGTCGGGCCGCCGCCGCCCGGGTGTAGCTTCGCCGATCCCGAGGTACCATCTGCGCACGCCTGCAACCCGAACGAGGAGATCCCCTTGGCCACGTCCGAGATCGACAGCGGCATCTGCGGCTTCTGCACCACCGTGCACACCAAGGCCGACGGCCGCGTCGTGCGCCTCGAGTTCGAGACCGGCTGTGAGTACGTGGGGCAACTCGCGGCGGAGCTCACCGAGGTCGACCCGTACCGCGAGATCAGCTATCGCGGCGAGGGGCCCAAGACCCTGCGCCTCGCCGCCGAGCACCTCGCCCACCCGGCCTGCCCCGTGCCCGCGGGCATCATCAAGGCGATCGAGGTCGAGGCCAGCCTGGCGCTGCCCAAGGACGCGAGCATCAAGCCGACGAAGGACTGAGTGGGGCGGCCGCCCGGCCGCCAACGAAGCGCCCGGCTAGTCGGTCAGCCGGAAGCGCCAGACGGCGATCACGAACAGCCCCAGCGCCCACGCCAGGGCGAAGCCGAAGGCCGGCATCACGTCGGGCACGCTGAAACCGCGCAGCACGATGCCGCGCAGCCCGTCGAGGATCCACGACGTCGGCAGCAGGTGCCCGACGAACTGGAACGCCGGGCCGGTGACCTCGAGCGGGAACCAGGCGCCGGAGAGCGCCGCGACGGCCATCGAGGTGAGCACCGTCGCGGCGATCAGCGCCTGCTGCGACTTGAGCAGCGCCGCGAGCATCAGGCCGAGGGTCGAGGCTACCGTGGAGAGCGCGATCATCATGAGCAGCAGCGCCGCCGGATCGCGCAGGTAGTCCACGCCGAAGACGAACTGCCCGATGCCGATCAAGATGATCTGCTGCACGAAGGTGAGAGCGAACATCCCCAGGGCCTTGCCGGCGATCAGCTCCGCGCGTCGCACCTGCGTGGTCATCAGGCGCATCAGCGTGAAGTTCTTGCGTTCCTCGACGAGGGCGACGCCGGCCGTCATCAGGCTGAAGAGGATGAAGTTGACGAGCATGCCGGGCGAGCTGAGCACGAAGCCGGACGGCACCTGACCGGCGGCCGCGCCGGCCTCGACGACCTTGATGGTCGCCGCCGGGTGGGCGAGCGCCTGGGCGCTCATCGGGCGGGCCTTGGCCAGTGCTGTGGCCCGCAGCGCAGCCTCAGCGCCGGCGGGGAAGCTGCGCGGGAACCCGGCCCCCGTCGCCACCGCCGCCCGCGCCGCCTGCTCTGCCGCGACCGCCTGCCCGGCGAGCGCGTTGACCTCCGTCGTCACCGTCTGCGCGCCGGACGAGCCGGACACGCCGACGACGGTGAGCGTCGCCGGCTGGCCGGCGGCCACGGCGGCGGAGAATCCCGCCGGGATCTCCAGCGCCGCCGCGACCTTGTTGTCGGCGACGTTCTGCTCGGCCTCCGACTTGGTCACCTCCTGTACCGCAACCACGTCCGATTTCTGCAGCTGCGTGATGAGCTGCGTCGCCACAGGCCCGGCGTCCCCGCTCCACACCGCCAGCGGCAAGCGGTTGCTGGCGCCCCCGAAGAGCAGGCCGAAGAACGCGGTGAACGCTATCGGCATGACGACCGTGAAGATCAGCGCCAGCCGGTCGCGACGGGTCTCCAGCAGGTCCTTGCGCGCCAGCGTCAAGATGCGCCTCATCGCGGAGTGCCCATCACGCGCGGCCTCACGCGAACCGCCTCCGGAAGCGCAGCACGGCGATGGCGAAGAACACGACCGCGAACGCCAGCGGCACGAGCAGCGGCAGCATGATGTCGCCGACGCCGCCGCCGCGCAGCGTGCTGTTCCAGCCCACCAGCAGCCAGCCGTTGGGCGTGAGCCGCTGCATGGTGGCATAGGTGGTCCCCGACTGGGCCGTGCCGCTGAAGTTGCCGCCCAGCAGCGCCAGCACGAGGTAGACGCCGGCGCCGATGGCTCCGGCCTGCGCCGGCGTGCGCACCAGCGAGATCACCATCAGGCCGAGGCTCGCCGCGACCGCCGCGGCCACGAGGATCAGCAGCGACACGGCGCTCAGGGCGCCCCACTGGATCGAGAAGAAGAGGCGTCCGGCGGCGACGAGGATGACCGCCTGCACGAACACGGTGAGGAAGGTCGAGGTGAACTTGCCGCCGAGGATGAGCTGCCGCGAGGTCGGCGTCGTGAACAGCCGCGGCAGCGTGCCGGCACGCTCCTCGTCGAGGATCGTGCGCGCCACGTTGGAGGCGCCGAAGAACATGAAGAAGACCATCATGCCGGCGAGCACGAGACCGGTGACGCCGATGTCTTTGGACTTCTTGCCGCCGGCGAGGGCGGGCGGCCGCTGCGCGACCGTCAGGCCGCCCGAGCCGCTCCGGCTCTGCTGGACGAACGCGGACGCGGCGGCCTGGGCCAGCGTGCTGGCCCGGGCGCCGTTGCCGGCGGACTGCGCCAGGCTTTGCGCGGCGATCGCCGCGGCCCGGGCGCCGTTGAACGCGAGCAGCGCCTGGCCGACGACGCTCTGCGTGATCGCGGCGCCCACGGTCTGCGTCGGGTTCTGATAGAGCTCGATCGAGCTGCGCGCGGACGTGTTCGTCCCGAAGATCGCCGTGCTCAAGTCCGCCGGGATGATCACGGCGACCGCCTCCTTGCCGTCGTCGACACTCTTGCGCGCCGCCTCGGCCGTCGGCTTGACGGTCGTCGCGAGGATGTCCTTGAGCGCCTTGCCCTTCAAGATGCCGACGACCGTCTGGCCCACGGACGCCTGAGCCGGGGCCGCTGTCGCGCTCGCCGCCGTCGCGCTCGCCGCCGGCGCCCTGTCCAGGTTCACGACCGCGACCTTGGTGGCGGCGATGGAGAACCCGCTGCCGCTGCCGCCGAAGGCGAAGCCCAGCAGCGCCGACAACGCCAGCGGCGCGGCCAGCATCATCATGAGCGCCGGGACGTTGCGCCACGTGCTGCGCAGGTCCTTGAAGGCGATCGCGAGGACGCGATTCACGGCGCGGCGCTCCCGGGAGCCAGGCTGGAGGACGGCACGGCCGGCTCCTACTCGCGCAGGGCCCGGCCGGTGAGGTGCAGGAAGACCATCTCGAGGTTGGGCTCGGTGACGCTCACCTCGGTGATGCGCGCGCCGGCCGCGGCGGCCGCCTCGAAGAGCCGCGGCAGCACCTCGTTGGCGTCCTGGACGAGGAGCACGGCGTGCTCGTCCCCGTCGACCATCGCCTTGGTCACGCCCTTGACCTCACTCCAGCGCTCGACCATCCCCTCGAGGTAGTGGTCGACGCTCAGCACCACGTGCGCCTCGGCACCGACGATCTGCACGAGCTCGGCGTTGGTCCCGACGGCGATCATCTTGCCGTGGTCGACGATGCCGACGCGGTCGCTGAGCTCCTGCGCCTCAGCCATGTAGTGCGTCGTGTAGAGGATCGTCATCCCCTGATCGCGCAGCGCGAGGATGCCGTCGAGGATCGAGCGTCGGCTCTGCGGGTCGATGCCCACGGTCGGCTCGTCGAGGTAGAGCACGCGCGGCTTGTGCAGCAGCGCGACGCCGATGTTGACGCGCCGCTTCATGCCGCCGCTGAACTTCTCCAGGCGGTCCTTCTGGCGGTCGACCAGCGTGATGAGCTCGAGGACCTCGTCGACCCGTCTGGTGAGCTCCTCGCCGCGCAGGCCGTACATCTTGCCCCAGAAGACGAGGTTCTCGCGGGCGCTCATGTCCGGGTACAGGGCGATGTCCTGCGGGACGACGCCGATGGCCTCTTTGACCGCCTGCGCCTCCGACACGACCGAGTGCCCGGCGACGCGCGCGTCGCCCCCGCTCGGCTGGAGCAGGCACGAGAGCATCGAGATGGTGGTGCTCTTGCCGGCCCCGTTGGGGCCCAGAAGACTGAAGATCTCGCCCTCACCGATATCGAAGCTCACGCCGTCGACGGCGAGGACTCCCTTGGGCGGATCGTACTGTTTGCGCAGATCAAGGACCTCGACGATGGCCACCAGGGTAACCTCCTCAGGCTCGCTACACCTGCGGCGTCTTATATCACGAGCGGGAGGGCAGCGGCCCG
>CAIWHY010000355.1 GCA_903912585.1 uncultured Thermoleophilia bacterium
CGGTGCCGGCGAAGATACTGGAAGTCAACGTGCGGGCCTTCGCGCTGGGGCGCGAGTCCGTCGGCGAGGAGGAAGTGCAGTGAAGGTCACGCAGCTCACGGTGTTTCTCGAGAACCGCAGCGGGCGGCTGGCGGAGGTCGCCGACCTGCTCGGAAGGGAAGGCATCAACATCCGCGGGTTCTCGACGACCGAGGCGGCCGAGTACGGGATCGTGCGCCTCATCGTCGCCGAGCCTGAACGCGCCCGCCAGATCCTCCACGACGGCGGCTTCACGACGCACTTCTCGCACGTCATCTGCGTCAAGGTGCCGGACCAGCCGGGCGGCCTCGCCGAGGTGCTCGACCAGCTCGCCGAGGCCGGCGTGTCGATCGACTACCTCTACAGCATCTCGTTCTGGAACATCTGCTTCGCGGTGAAGGACGTCGATCGCGCCGTAGAGCTGCTCAAGGACAGGGTCACGCTGCTGTCCGACGAGGAGGTGCGGGCGCTGTGAATACCCGCCGCAGCCAAGGTTTCGAGCGGGGCGCCGAAGGGACACCGCTCCGCGAGCCTCGCGAAGAGCACCTGAGCGCGGACGCCGCCGGCGGGCTGTACTGGCAGCCGGCGGCCGAGACGCTGCCGACCGCGCAGCTGGGCGAGCTGCAGATGGAGCGTCTGCAGGCGACGCTGCGCAACGCCTACGACAACATCCCCTTCTACCGCAAGAAGCTGGACGACGCCGGCGTCGCGCCCGAGGCGGTCAGCTGCCACGGCGACGTCGCCGACCTCCCGTTCACCACCAAGATCGACCTGCGCGACCACTACCCCTTCGGCATGTTCGCGCGGCCGCGCGACCAGATCGTGCGCGTGCACGCCTCGTCCGGCACCACCGGCAACCCGACCACCGTGGGCTACACGCGCGCCGACATCGACACCTGGGGCGACCTGATCGCGCGCACGCTCGCGGCGGGAGGCGTCAAGCCCGGCGACCTGCTGCAGAACGCCTACGGCTACGGACTCTTCACCGGCGGGCTCGGCCTGCACTTCGGCGCCGAGCGCCTGGGCTGCACGGTCGTGCCGATCTCCGGCGGCAACACCGAGCGGCAGCTCAAGATCATGCGCGACTTCGGCGCCACGGCGCTCGCCTGTACGCCGTCGTATGCGATGTACCTCGGCGACGCCGCCCGCGACCGCGGCCTGCGCCCCGACGACCTGCCGATCCGCGTCGGCTTCCACGGCGCCGAGCCCTGGACCAACGAGTTGCGCCTGCAGATCGAGGCCGCCCTCGGCATCGAGGCCCTGGACATCTACGGCCTCTCCGAGATGGGCGGCCCGGGCGTCGCTTTCGAGTGTCTGTGTAAGGCGGGGATGCACATCAACGAGGACCACTACATGGCCGAGGTCATCGATCCGGAGACGCTGCGGCCGCTGCCCGAGGGCGAGGTCGGGGAGCTCGTCTTCACGACCCTCTCCCGCGAGGCTCAGCCGCTGATCCGCTACCGCACGCGCGACCTGTGCTCGATAACGTCCGAGCCGTGCGCCTGCGGCCGCACCTCGGCGCGCATGAGCAAGCCCATCGGGCGCAGCGACGACATGCTGATCATCAGGGGCGTCAACGTCTTCCCGAGCCAGATCGAGGAAGTCCTGATGAGCATCCCGGAGATCGAGCCGCACTATCAGATCGTGGTGGACCGCAAGGGCTACCTCGACATCATCGAGGTGTGGGTCGAGGTCGGCGAGGACATCTTCGCCGAGACCATGGGCGACCTGGAGCGCTTCCAGCGCGGGGTCCAGGCGCAGATCTACAACGTGCTCAACATCCAGGTCGCGGTCAAGCTCAAGGAGCCCAAGGCGATCCGGCGCTCCGAGGGCAAGGCCGTGCGCGTGGTCGACAAGCGCAAGGCGCTCTGAGGGCCCGGGCGGGCGCCGGGGGACGCGCTATGATGAAGACGTGAGTCTTCCTGATCAAGCACTCCGGCCGCTCCGCGGCCTGATCGTCGACCTCTCCGGCCAGACCTTCCACACGGAAGAGCTGGCTGTGGAGGTGGCGCGCGCCTTCCTTGGCGGACGGGGGCTCGGCGCCTACATCGCGCTGCGCGAGCGGCTCTACGAAGTGGAGCCGCTGTCGCCGCAGAACCTGCTCGTCTTCGCGCCGGGCCCGCTGACGGGCACCGGCGCGCCGGCGAGCGGCCGCTACAGCGTCACCAGCCGCTCGCCGCTCACGGGCACGGTGTTCGACGGCAACTCCGGCGGCAACTGGGGCAACGCCCTGCGCCGCCTCGGCTACGACTACCTATTGGCCGGCGGCGCGCTCGACGCGCCGGGATACGTCGAGGTCACGGCCGCCGGCGTCCGGTTCCACGACGCCGCCGGCCTCTGGGGCCTCGACGTCCCGTCGTCGCTCGCCCGGCTCAAGGAACTGCAACCGGGCGCGGAATCGGCGGTCATCGGCCCGGCCGGCGAGCGCGGCGTGCTCTTCGCCTCCATCGTCAACAACCGCGGCCGCTCGCTCGGCCGCGGCGGCCTCGGCGCCGTCATGGGCGCCAAGAACCTCAAGGCCATCACCGTGGCCGGCCACGGTGCGTGCAAGCCGCCGGTGGCCGACCCCGAGCGGCTGGAGTTCATCGTGTACGAGGCCGAGAAGCTCCTCAAGGCCAATCCCATCACCTCGACGGCGCTGCCCGAGTTCGGCACGTCGGTCCTCGTCAACGTGCTCAACCAGGCTGGGGCCATGCCGACGCGCAACCACCGCGAGAGCGTGTTCGAGTCCGCCGAGGCGATCTCGGGCGAGATGCTGAAGAAGGAGCACGTGCAGCGCCGTGCCGCCTGCCGCGGCTGCGTCATCGGCTGCGCCCGCCGCACGACGGCCGGCGGCCAGAGCGGCGAAGGCCCCGAGTACGAGAGCATCTGGGCCTTCGGCGCCGAGTGCGGCGTCGGCGACCTCACGGCGATCGTGCAGGCCAACTACGCCTGCAACCGCGCCGGCCTCGACACCATCACGATGGGCGTCACCGTCGCCTGTGCGATGGAGCTCACCGAAGAAGGTCTTCTGCCCGGCGGACCGCGTTTCGGCGACGCGCGCGCCATCGTGGAGCTCGCCGAGGCGACCGGCGCCGGGACCGGCCTCGGCGCCGAGCTCGGCGTAGGCTCGGCGCGCTTCGCCGCGAGCTACGGCCGCCCCGAGCTCTCGATGAGCGTCAAGGGCATGGAGCTGCCGGCCTACGATCCGCGCGGCATGAAGGGCCAAGGCCTCGCCTACGCCACCAGCAACCGCGGCGGCTGCCACCTGCGTGCCAACATGCTCGGCCCGGAGATCCTCGGCGTGCCCAAGATGGTCGACCGCTTCGCCACGCTCGGCAAGGCGGGCCTGCTCATCAACCTGCAGAACCTCAACGCCATCCTCGACTCGCTGAGCGTCTGCAAGTTCACGGCGTTCGCCATGAAAGAGGACTACTACGCCCGGCTGCTGAGCGCGGTCTGGGGCGAGACGGTGGAGCCGCAGGAGCTGCTCCTCATCGGCGAGCGGATCTGGAACGCGGAGCGGCTCTTCAACATGGCGGCCGGCTTCGGGCGCGTGGACGACAGCCTGCCGCGCCGGCTGCTCGAAGAGCCGGTGCCGGCGGGGCCGTCCAAGGGCCACGTCGTGGACCTGCCGCCGATGCTCGACGAGTACTACGTCTCGCGCGGCTGGGACCTCGGCGGCCGGCCCTCACCGGCCAAGCTCGAGAAGCTCGACCTGGCCGGCATGGCGCTCGCGGCGAGTGGATGCCCGTGAGCTCGTCGGCCATGCTCCAGCAGTTCCAGCAGATCGGCCGGGACCTCTTCGTCGCCGGCGTCATCAGCTCCCACGGCGGCAACATGAGCGTGCGCATGGGCGACCGGATCCTGATCACGCGTCGCGGTTCGATGCTGGCGCGGCTCGAGGAGCGGGACATCATCGACACCGGTCTCGAGGAGAACGACGCCAACGTCATGCTCGCCTCCACGGAGATCGGCGTGCACCGCGCCATCTACCAGGGCACATCGGCGCAGGCGATCGTGCACGCGCACCCGCCCTACGCCATCGCGCGCTCGCTGGTCTGCGACGAGATCGTGCCGGTCGACAGCGAGGGCTCCTACATCCTGCACAAGGTGCCGGTCGTCGCGACCGAGCTCACGGCGGGTTCCAAAGAGGTCGCGGGACTGCTGCCCAAGTGGCTCAAGGAGTACGACATCGTCATGCTGCGCGGCCACGGGCCGTTCGCGATCGGGCACCTGCTGGAAGAGGCCTACCAGCTCACCAGCGTCTTCGAGATGGCCTGCCGCATCATGACCATAGCGGAGGGCATGGGGCAGCAGGTCAAGGAGTACCGCAAGGGCTCCGAGCGCTACGAGACCTGGTGAGCCGGCGCCAGAGTGGGGCTGGCTAGAGTCTGAAGAGCCCGGCGAGCCAGCCGCCGAGCGCGCCGACCAGCCCAG
>CAIWHY010000356.1 GCA_903912585.1 uncultured Thermoleophilia bacterium
CGGCGCGGAGCTCGCGGCGATGACGCCGGAGGAGTTCGGCGCGGCCGCCGAGCGCAGCACCATCTTCGGCCGCGTCACGCCCGAGCAGAAGCAGGACCTCGTCGAGGCCCTGCGCGCCCGCGGGCGCTACGTGGCGATGATCGGCGACGGCGTCAACGACGTCATCGCCCTCAAGCAGGCCAACGTCGCCGTGGCGATGCAAGGCGGCAGCCAGGCGGCGCGCAGCGTCGGCGACCTCATCCTCATGAAGGACACCTTCCAGCCGCTGCCGTTCGCCTTCCGCGAGGGCCAGCGCATCATCAACGGGATGAACGACATCCTGCGCATCTTCATGGTGCGCATCTTCTTCAAGGCCATGATGATCGCCATCGTCACGGCGATCGGCGGTTTCCCCTTCGCTCCCCGTCAGTCGGCGCTGCTGTCGTTCGTCGGCGCCACCGTGCCCTCCATCGCCTTCGCCCTTTGGGCGCGGCCGGGCGCGACCCCCAAGGTCGGCCTGTTCAAGCTGCTCGCGCGCTTCGTCCTGCCGACCGCGCTCCTGATGGCCGCCATCGCGACCGGGGTCTACCTCGCCTGGGCGGTGCCGGCACACAACGCCTACATCGCCGCGCATCCCGGCCACGAGAGAGAACTCGTGGAGCTCTCCTTCCCGCAGGCTCAGACGGCGCTCACGATCTTCGCCTGCTTCGCCGCCATCCTGCTGATCCTGCTCATCGTGCCGCCGACCAAATGGTGGGCCGGCGGTGCGCCGCTGGTGCGCGGCGACTGGCGCATGGTCGCCGTCGTCGGCGCCCTCCTCGCCTTCATGGTCGGCGTGCTCCTGACCCCGCTCGGGCGCACCGCCTTCGAGCTTACGGCGCTGCCGGTCTGGCAGTACGTCGCGCTGTTCGGCCTCGCGGTGCTCTGGAGCGTGCTCTGCCGGCTCGTCTGGCGCAGCGGCATCCTCGACCGCTGGCTGGGGACCGCCGAGGACCCGGGCAACTACTGCGCCAAGGCGGTGCCGCCGAAGCCGGTCTGAACCGCCGACGCCTGCGCGCCGCGGCTCAGCGGTCAGGCGGCGGCCACGGCGTCGCCGCCGCCGCCCTTGGCGGCGTAGAGCGCTTCGTCGGCGCGCCGCAGGAGGTCGTCGTAGGACTCGTCGAGCGTCCAGGCGGCGACCCCGGCGCTCACCGTCACGTCGCAACGCACAAGGGCTTCGCTGGAGCGTACCGCCGTCAGCACGCGCTCGGCGAGTCCGCGCGCGCCGCCCGTGTCGACGCCCGGCAGCAGCACGCTGAACTCGTCGCCGCCGAGCCGCGCCGGCAGGTCTTCGCTGCGGCACAACGAGGCGAGCAGCCCGGCGAAGCTCCTGAGCACTTCGTCGCCGGCCTCGTGCCCCGAGGTGTCGTTGACCCGCTTGAGACCGTCGAGGTCGAGGCTCACGAGCGCCAGGGGGCTGCCGTGACGACGCGCCAGCGAGATCGCCTTCTCCAGGGACCCGTAGAAGTGGCGGCGGTTGGCGAGGCCGGTGAGCGTGTCGGTGGCGGCGACGCGCGTGATGGTGGCGTTGGCGGCTTCGAGCACGGCGGCCTCGGCGACAAGCTCCTCGTTGAGGCGAACCAGCTCCTCCTCCGCCCGCTTGCGCTCGATGATGCGTCCCAGCCGCTCGGCGAGCGCCTCGAGGAGCTGCCGCTCCTCCTTCAGGAACGGCCCCTCGTCCGCTTGCGGCATCTCCTCGCGGTAGCCGACCTCGATCCTCCCGACTCCCGCTTCCCTCACCTTGACAGGGGCGGATTGCATCCATGCCGACTCCGCGAAGTCGTGCGTGCGGAACTCGTGCTCACCGATCACCGTTCGGGCGCCGGCGATCTCCGGGTACTGCCAGCTTCTCGGCAGGATGTCCGTGAGCTCCTGATAGACGGCGTCCAGGCTCAGGCCTTCCTTCTCGGCTATCTCGGCCAGCCCGTAGAGCCCTTGCAGTTCTTTTGCTCTCTCCTCGAGCCGGTGCTCGACCTGCTTGCGCAGCAGCGCCGCGCCGATGTGCGTCGCGATGTCTTCCAGCGACTCGATCTCCTCGAGGGTGAAGCGCCCCTTCTGCCGGTCGTCGAGGTGGATGAGGCCGACGATGGTGTCACCGCTGCGGATGGGCACCAGCGCCATGGAGGCATAGCCTTCGTGCATGCAGCGGTTGCGCGGCCGGTGGCGCGGGTCCTCGTCGGACGGCAGGTCCAGCAGGGGGAAGGAATCGTTGGTCCAGAAGCTGCCCCCCGCCGTGAACAGCGGGCCGGCGGGGCCGGTCTTGCCGGAGATGACCAGGCCGCAGGTGCACTCCAGCCTCACGCGGCCCTCTTTGTCGCGCATCACCGCGCCGGCTGCGTTGCGCTCGAGGAGCGTGTTCTCGGTCAGCAGGAACCCCTCCGCGAAGCCCTCCTGCGCGAAGTAGGGGAAGTCCTCGCCGTCCTGCAGGCGGATGCCGACGGCGTCGATCCCGCTCTTCGACTTGAGCACGCCGAGCACGCGCCGCAGCGAAGCCCGCAGGTCTCCCGGCTCGTTGAGGATCTGCAGGACCTCCCGGCCTATCTCCCGATACGACTCGGCCTGCTTGCGCGCCGTGACGTCGCGCAGGAAGACCATGAAGCGCGCGTCTCTGCCGGGCAGGTACTGGACGCTGACTTCGACGTCGAAGAGCGTGCCGTCCTTGCGCCGGTGCCGCGCCTCGAAGCGGTCCTCGCCGCGCGCCTTGACCTGCGCGATGCGGGCGGCGGTCTCGGCGACGGTCTCGACGGTCTCCAGATCGCCGATGGCCATGGTCAGGAGCTCCTCGGCGCTGTAGCCGCTGAGCCGGCAATAGGCTTCGTTGACCTCGAGCAGGCGCCCCTCCATGTCGACCAGCCAGAAACCGTCCATGGTCGTCTCGAGGACGGCCCGGTGGAGCGCATCGCTCTCCTGCAGCGCCTGCTCCGCCTCCATGTGCTCGGTGACGTCGTGGACCATGGAGTAGAGCAGCGTCTTGCCCTGCAGCTCGAGCGGCCCGCTGAACACCGCCACGTCGCGGATGGTGCCGTCGGCGCGCCGGTGCTTGAAGCGGAAGGCCGTGCGCTGCCTGGTGCGCGCCGACTCCATCTCCGCGCGGACCTCCGACTGCGACAGCGTGTTGAGCTGTTCGATGCGCATGGCGAGCATCTCTTCACGACTCCAGCCGTACCAGGCGCAGGCGGCGGGGTTCACCTCGACGATGGCTCCGCTCCGCGGATCGATGAGCAGCATGACGACGACGGCGTCCGCGAACAGGCTGCGGTAGCGCCCCTCGCTCTCACGCAACGCCTGCTCGGCCACGACCTTCTCGTGGACGTCGCTGAAGATCAGCTGGATGCGCGGCGGCGCGCCGTTGACGGCGTCCTGCAGGCGCCACTCGAGGCGCACCCAGAAGGGCTGGGCACTGGAGGACCGCAGCCGCAGCTCGCAGCTCTGCGGCCACCCGGTCTGGCGCAGCAGCTTGAGGTGCCGGTCGTACACCTCCCGGTCTGCCGCGAAGACGAATGCGCCGAACGGCCGCCCCATGAGTCTCTGCCTCTCCACGCCCAGCAGGTGCGCGGCCGTGAGGTTGGCGTCGCCGACGATGCTCATGTCGCTCAGGGTGAGGTAGCCGACCGGCGCCAGGTCGAAGAGTTCGAAGTACTTCTCGCGCTGCTCATCGAGCTCGAGATGGGCGCGGCGCAGCTCCTCGTTCTGCATCTCGAGCTCGATCTGGTGCACGCGCAGCTCGTGGAGGAGGGCGGAGATCTCTTCCGGGACGGGCACCGCGGCGGCGGCGGCGGTAGCAGCAGCGGAGAGCCCGTCGAAGTGATCTTCGGCCTGGCGGCGCAGCTCGTCCGACGTGCGCGGCCCCGTCGGCTCGGCGGCGCCCGGCGCCGACTGCTTCTTGCGCGAGTGTCGGAAGCCGGCCATCAGCCGGAGGGCGCGCTGCCGATAGCCGCGAGCTTCTGCGTCTTGGGCAGCGCACTGGGCGTCAAAGGGAGTCTGGCGCCCAGAGCGCACTGACGGGTCCGCGTTCGTGGTTCGCTCACGTCCTGCCCGCTCTCTCGGCGCTGTGTCGCCGGCCGCGACGGTCACTACTGCCAACGTCCTCAAGGTGAGGGCGGAGTCACGCTACGTGTTCAGATTGCCCGTCGGACCCGCACGACAATCCTCGGCCGGCCGTTTCTCGGGTCGATCCGGGCGCGCCTAGCCGGGTTGCTCCAGCTCCCGCAGGCGAAGCGCCGCCTGCGCTTCGGTGAGGCCCGACAGCTCCGGCTGGGTCAGGCCGGCCGCGAGCAGTCGCTCGGCGAGAGCGAAGGGCAGCGCGTCGCCCCGCGGCCGCGAGCGCTGGAGGCCCCGCCTCTGCGGAGGATCGCCCTTGTCGACCGCCCTCCAGAACTCGGCCGCCGTCACCTGCAACTGAGCCTTGAGGATGCGCGCGAACAGCGGCGCTCCGTACGCGTCGCGCCCCTTCGAGATCGCCGTGTGCAGCGTGCGCCCGTCGGGCAGGCGCTTGGTCCACACCTCGTGCTTGGATACGCGGCGACCCGGAGCGTCTGCGACGCGCTCCCAGCTGTCGACGACGCAGAAGCGCCGCAGATCGCGAGGCCGGGCGGTCCTCACCGCTGCGGATCGCCGGGGGACGGGCCAAACAGCACCTCGGCCACGCGCGCCTGATCGCGGGCGAGCTGCACGCGCCGCACGTGGCCGCCCTTGAGGCGCTGGTTGGGCGCTGAGCTCAGCCGGGCCTCCCACGCGCCCACGAAGTCGAGCGCCGCCTCGACGAGGTCGTCCTTGGCGGCGCCAAGCGTGCTTCCTTGTCCGTAGACCTCCAGCTCGGGCAGCCAGATCTCCACGCCGGTCGGCTCGACGAACACCTCCGGCGCGAACGGGAAGGCCACGGCCAGCAGGTCCGCGATCTCGTCGGCGCCCGCGATCACGACCTCGTCCCGGGCGCGCCTGCCGACCAGCTGCCACTCACCGCGGCTCGCCCGCTCCACCAGCGTCGAGAAGTCCTTGCGCGCCTCGCTCATCAGCCACCTGACCATCGCAGCCTCCGGTACGGTCGAGTGTACCCGTTTCCATTACAAGAGTTACCTCTTGTACTGATTGTACACCGAGTGACGTTGTGGGCCGCTCACCCCGCGCCGGGGACCGCTCCGCCGCGCCGGCGCCGCCGTCAGGCCAGGCCGGCCGACGGGCAGAAGCCGGCCAGCGGACACTCGCCGCAGGCAGGCCGGCGCGCGTGGCAGACGCGCCGCCCATGACGCACCAGGTCCACATGGGCGGCGTAGACCTGCGCGGGATCGTCGGCACCTGCCAGCTCCGTGAGCAGCGGGTGCGCCTGGTCGGCGGTCGTCTTCGCGTCGATGATCCCGAGGCGACGCGCCAGGCGGAGCACGTGCGTGTCCACCGGCATCATCGGCCGCCCCAGCGAGAAGAGCAGCACGCAGGCGGCCGTCTTGGGGCCGACGCCCGGCAGGCGCACGAGGTAGTCCTGCGCCTCGGCGTCGGTCATCTCGCCGAGCACGCCGAGGTCCGGGGCGCCGCCGGGCGCGCTGATCGCCGCGAGGATGCGCTTGATGCGCGGCGCCTTGGTGTGCGCCAGGCCGCCGAGGGCGATGGTCTCCTCGATCTCCTCGGCCGAGGCGTCGCGGGCCGCGCTCCAGTCCGGGAACCGGGCCTTGAGCGCGGCGAAGGTGCGTTCGGTGTTGACGTCGGCGGTGTTCTGCGAGAGCACCGTGAACACGAGTTCGTCCACCGGCGGGTAGCGCGGCGAGAGCGCCGGCCGGCCGTAGGCGTCGTCGAGCGCCGCGACGGCGCGGCGGAGCTGCCTGCGGGGCGAGCGCACGGTCATGGGCGGAGCCTCATGCGGGGCTTCATGCGCCGACCCTATCATCACGGTTCCGCCGTCTCACGTACCGGGAACCATCCCGGTGGAGACTGTGCGCGAGGGGGTGATAGCCATGAAAGGAATTCTCGTGTTCGGAGCGTCCGGCCCGCTTCTGCTGCTGAGCTCCTACGCGGAGGCCGACGACCCGGCGCTCATCGCCAAGCTCCACGCCAAGGGCCTCGACAAGTTCCTCGCCTACGACATCCCCATCGACCGCTGCAAGGACCTGTACGGGTATGCCTACCGCGACATCGTCGCCGACCTGCAGGACAAGGACGACATCCGCGTGCTCGACTTCGACGGCCACCGGATCTTCGTCAACTTCTCGCTGATGGAGCTCGGCGACCTGTTCGTGTACGAGGCGGAGCAGGTCAGGCGCGCCGCGTAGAGCGAAGCAGGCCGGGCGGCGGAGCAGCGAAGACGGCCGCCGCCCGAGCCCGACGGCGGCCGTGGTAGCCTGACCGCCATGCGAGGTCCCGGCTGGCGATTCTGGATCGACCGCGGCGGCACGTTCACCGACGTCGTGGCGCGGCGGCCCGACGGCGCGCTGCTCACGCGCAAGCTCCTCTCCGAAGACCCGGCCCGCTACAGGGACGCCGCGCTGCAGGGCATCCGCGAACTGCTCGACCTGGAGTCCGGGGCGCCGATCCCGGCCGCCGCGGTCGCCGAGGTCCGCATGGGCACCACGGTCGCGACCAACGCGCTGCTGGAGCGGCGCGGCGAGCCCACCGTCTTCGTCACCACGCACGGCTTCGGCGATGCCCTGCGCATCGGCTACCAGGACCGCCCCGACATCTTCGCGCTCGACATCCGCCTGCCGGAGCCCGTGTATGCGCGAGTGATCGAGATCGACGAGCGCGTCGGCGCGGGCGGAGAAGTGGTGCGCGAGCTCGATGAAGGAGCAGCACGGGAGGCGCTCGCGGCGGCGCACGCGGAGGGCTTCCGCGCCGCCGCGATCGCCCTCATGCACGGCTTCCGCTCCCCGGAGCACGAGCGGCGCGTGGCGGAACTGGCGCGCGCCGCCGGCTTCACGCAAGTCTCGGTCTCGCACGAGACCAGCGCGCTCGTGAAGCTCGTGAGCCGCGGCGAGACGACCGTCGTCGACGCCTACCTCTCCCCCATCCTGCGACGGTACGTCGACAGCATCGCCGCCGAGCTCGAAGGAGCGACCGTCGAGCCGCCCTCCCGGCGCGGCGAGGCGGCGGTGCCGCTGCGCTTCATGCAGTCGCACGGCGGGCTGACCGACGCACGCCTCTTCCGCGGCAAGGACAGCGTCCTCTCAGGCCCAGCGGGAGGCATCGTCGGCGCGGTGGAGACCTGCCGCCGCGCCGGGTTCGAGCGCCTCGTGACGTTCGACATGGGCGGCACGTCCACCGACGTCTCCCACTACGCCGGCGAGTACGAGCGCAGCTACGAGAGCGTGGTCGGCGGCGTGCGCCTGCGCGCCCCGATGCTGCGCATCCACACCGTGGCCGCCGGCGGAGGATCCGTGTGCGCGTTCGAGGACGGGCGCTACCGGGTCGGGCCGCGCAGCGCCGGCGCCGACCCGGGGCCGGCGTGCTACGGCAAGGGCGGGCCGCTCGCCGTGACCGACTGCAACGTCGTGCTCGGCAAGCTGCAGCCGGACTTCTTCCCGCGCGTGTTCGGCGCCGGCGGCGCCGGGACACTTGACGCGCACGCGGCGCGCAAGATC
>CAIWHY010000357.1 GCA_903912585.1 uncultured Thermoleophilia bacterium
CTCGCCGCGCTTCGGCGCCACGCGCTTCTCGCCGCACCTCTTCAACACGCACGAGGACATCGACCGGGCGCTCGAAGTGCTGGCACAAGTCCTCGACGATGCGCCAGCACAGTAGGAGGTCACTTCGATGACGAGCGCGCTTCCCGTCGTGGCGCAGTGGTTCTCGGTGACCCGCGTCGACGCTGCGACTCTCCTGGTGAGCGAGCCTCACGTCGATGTGTTCCTCCGCGCCAACCTGTGGCTGGTGCGCGGCTCGGAGAGAGACCTCGTTGTGGACACCGGGAACGGCATCGTGCCGTTGCGCCCGGTCGTGGCCGCCCTACAGGACGATCCCGGCAAGCCGCTCGTCGCGGTAGCGACGCACGCCCATTGCGACCACGCCGGCGGCCTGCACGAGTTCGACCAGCGTCTGGTGCACGAGGCCGAGGCCGGGCAGTTGCTCCGCCTGGCGGACGCGCCGCCGCTGCTCACCTCGAGCTGGCCGCGGGCCTTCATCGAGGAGTGTGCGGCGGCGGGCTACTTGCTGCCCGACGTGCTGCTCGAGGCGCGTCCGTCTGAGGAGTTCGACCCCTCGGTGTTCGCGCCCACACCGTGCCGAGCGACCAGGGCGCTGCGCGACGGCGACGTGATCGACCTGGGCGACCGCCGCTTCGAGGTGCTCGCGCTCCCCGGGCACTCCCCCGGCGGCATCGGCCTGTGGGAGGTGGAGACCGGCACGCTGTTCTCCGGCGACACGGTGTACGAGGACGGGGATCTGCTCGACTCGCTGCCCGGCGGCGATTGGGAGAAGTACAGGCACACGGTGCGCCGGCTTCGAGACCTTCCCGTCGAGGTCGTGCACGCCGGGCACGAGGCGAGCTTCGGACGCGCGCGGCTGATCGAGATTTGCGACGGCTACCTCGAGCTCACCGGCGGGTAGGGACGACGCACGCGGCCGGGCGTCACAGCGACGTAGGGATCAGCTCTTCAGCTTGCTCAAGTCCGGCCGCCGGTACTGCCCCTTGTGGGCGTGCACGAGGCCCAGCGTCACCATCGCCTCGGCGGTCTTGAAGGCGGCCGAGAGCGGCTCTATCACCGGGACGTCGAGAGCGGCCCGCAGGCCTGCGGCGGCGGGCACCATCCCCGTGCACCCCAGGACGATCGCCTCGGCGCCCTTGACGTCGACGAGCTCGCGTGCGGCTTCGATGAGCAGCCGCGTGGTGTTCTCGATGTCCTCCTCGAGCTCACAAACGCCGAGTTCGATGCCGATGACCCCGGCCAGGCGGCTCTCGATGCCGCGAGCGCGCGCCTGGAGCTCGGTCAGGGCGACCGAGTTCTCGTATACCGACACGACCGCGAAGCGATGCGCCATCTGCATCGCGAGCGCCATCGAGGCTTCAGAAGGTCCCACGACAGGGATGTCGAGAAGCTCCCGCGCGGCTATCACGCCGGGGTCGGCGAAGCAGTTGATGACCACCGCGTCGGCGCCGCCGGCGTGCGCCTCGATCACCCTCAGCGTGTCGGCCAGCACGAACGCCTCATCGTAGTAGGTCTCGACCGAGGTCGGTCCCGACTCGAGGCTCACGAACTCCACAGCCGTGTCCGGTTCCTTGATCGCATCGAGGTACTCGACTTCGCTTTCGACTCCATCCAGGAACACTGGCTCGACCACCAGGATCTTCTTCATGGCAGGCTCCTCTCGGCATCGCTGCCGGTCACTTCTTCCAGAGAACGATAGTCGACCTCGAACCCGAACGTGCGCGGGCCGAACACGTCGAGGCCGGCCTGCGTCCGCCATTGCGCAGGCGCCGGCAGGCCGACGATCGCCACGCGCTTGCCCACCTCGGCGTGCGGGTTGGTCAGCGGTTCGTGCAGCTCCTCGTCGAGGACGCAGAGGAGATCAGGGGTCGTGACGAAGGCTTCGCCGTCCAGCCACGAGATCAGGTTCTCGTTCTTGTACCAGATCCTCAGCTCTGAGCCTTGGTGACGACGCTCACCGGTCACGGTGAACTCGCCGAAGGTGAAGCCGTCGCGGTCCTCATACGAGCAGCTTGCGACCGTGCCGCCGAAGAGCACGCTGCCTCCGCCTGCGGCCGCGACGGCCGCCGCGGCATCACCCGAGGACTCGTGATTCATGAAGGCGCGTCCCACCCGCTCGGCTGTGCTGATGGCGCCCGGGATCGAAGCCCGCCGGACATCCGCGAGGGGCGCCGGATGGTCCGCGACCCAGGCGGTGCCGCGACTGATGGTCGAGAAGGTGCGCACCAGAGCCTCGTCACGGAAGTCGTTGGCGACGCGCTGCACGACGATGGACTCGCCGAACTCGTTGGTGACCACTTGGGGCGTGATCGAGATGCCGCCGACGTACAGCAGGGAATGCTGGACTTCGGGCACGGCCCGGCCGGCCGGGTCGGCATCGAGGAGCGGCACCTTCAGCGCGGCGGCGACGTAGAAGGCGTCCGCCAGCGCCCATCCGCCAAGCTCGCCGGAGATCACCGCGTCGAAGGTGATGCCCATGTGCTGCTGGAGATCCTTGACGGCGGTCAGCGCCGGGTACTCGGCGGCCACGGTGAGGCCCCGGTAACTCGGGTCGTCGAGATCGGGATCCAACGACCCGACCCCGTAGGGGCAGACGACCATGGCGGACTGCGGCAGCTCATCAACCTCCGCAAGGTGCAACTCGAAGCCTTCCGCGGCATAGCGCTCGACCAGCTCCATGCCTTCGGCGATCTCGCCGCCGCCGCCACAACCCATTACCGCGCCGCCGACCAGGGCCGCGCGCGCGTCGGTGATGCTCAGTGTCCTCACCAGGTCTCCTTAGGCTTCTTCCGTGGCGCGACCACGACGCCGGAGTGCGACGACGAGGATCACGACGGCCACCAGGACGGCGACCGCCACCGCGACCACCCAGCTCGTCGAGGAGCTACCCCCACTCTGAGCGGCCGCCGAGCGATGCACGCTGATGTAGTTGTCTGGGTTGGACGTGTTGAAGATGACGTCGCCAATCTTCTCGGGAGAGCGGATCCACCCGCCCCAGTCACCGCTGTTGTAGGCCTCGAGGTAGGACGGGTAGACGAGCACGATCGACGGGCTCTGCGCATAGACCAGCTGCTGCATCCGCCAGACGAGGTCGCGTCGCCTCTGCTCGTCGAGGGTTGTCTGCTGCTGCGACTGGAGGCGGTCGTAGGCGGCGTTGGACCAACCCGTGCTGCTCCAGCTGCCGATCTGGGACGTCGTGTAGAGAGACAGCATCCAGGTCGGATCGGGGTCGCCGAACGCGTAGAGCAGTTGCATGTCGAAGTCTGGCGCGTAGGCTCCGGAAGCCGTGTAGTTGTAGGTGCGGGCGCTGATCGCGCCATCGTCGAGCACCTGGAACTCGATCTTCAGCCCCAGGGCCCTGAACCAGCCGGTAAGGAGCTTGCCGGTGGTCTGCTGTCCGACGTTGCTGGCAGGGGCCCAGAGCCGCAGCGTGATGGGCTTTCCCTGGTGGTCGACGCGGACGCCGCCCTTCAATGGGTAGCCGGCCTGGGTGAGCAGCTGTCCGGCCTTGGCGAGGTCGAAACCGTATGAGATGTCCGCCGGAGGCTGCCAGTGCCAGTCCAGTCCCTGGTAGTAGTTGGCGCGCACCAGCGTGCTGCCCGGGTCGGCGTGGCCGAAGTAGGCGAGGTCGGCGATACGATGCTTGTCGACCGCCCACTGCAGTGCGGTGCGGAAGGCCGGATCGCGCAGCACCGGATTGCCGAGAGAGGTCTTGCCCGCGTAGCAGTTCATGTCGAGCGAGTAGAACCCGTTGATAGCTGCCGCGATGGCTGTCAGGTGCGGCTGCTGGCCGAGCTGCCCGAATTGCGCGGACGGCACGTCCCAGGCGCCCTGAAGCACTCCCGTCTTCAGGTCGGAGGCCATGCTGTCGGAGTTCTGATACAGCTCGAAGATGATGTCATCGACCTTGGGCTTGGGCCCCCAGTAGGTCTTGTTGACCTTGAGCTCGATGTAGCTGCCCTTGACCCACTTGACCACCTGGAAGGCGCCGGTGCCGATGAGCGGCGGCGGGTTCTGGAAGGACTTGACGGCCGCCGTTGGACTCACCTTGGACCAGATGTGCTGCGGAAGGATCGGCACGAGCGAATTGAGCATGTTTGCCTTGGGCTTGCTGCAGACGAACTTCACGGTGGAGTCGTTGACGGGCACGACGCGGATGATGGATTCGGTGTAGACGGCACCGAGCGATATCTTGTTCTTGATGATGTAGTCGTACGTGAACGCCACGTCCCTGGAAGTGAACGCCACTCCGTCCTGCCACTTCACCCCATGTCGCAGGTTGAACGTCCAGACCGTGCCGTCCGGGGAGTGAGACCAGCTGACGGCCAAGCGCGGCACCGGCTGCAGGTCGCCGGCCCGGAGGCCGACCAGCGTGTCGTAGTTGAGTTGCCAGACCACCCAGTTCGACACCTGCCAACCGATGAACGGGTTCAGGTTGTCGGGTTCCATGGTCCAGCCGATGTGCAGCGTGTTCCCGCTGGCGGGAGAGGGCGAGGCGGAAGACGCGGCCGCTGCGCTCGAGCCATCCCACGCCAGGCCGCCGCACAGCAGCAACGCGAGAGTCGCGATGATACCGCACAGGCCGCAAGCCTTGTTCAGTCGTCCCATTTCTCCCTCCGGTGCGCGGGTGCGACGACGGCGGTCGACCCGGTTGGTGAGTCAGCGCGGACGCTACGGCGACGGCCACAGATGTCAAGGGCGCTTAATGCGTGACCTTTCCCGCCCTTGACACGCCGCCACAAGGCCATAGCGTCAGCGGCGCGGGACGCCAGACCGTTCTGCGAGCGTTGGCTGTAGCGCACACCAAATGGAAGGTCTCGATCGCATGATTGGAATCACGCGTCGGCTACGACTCGCGGCTGCTCCAGGCGTCGAGGACATCGTCGCGAGCGGACTCTGCATGGGCTGCGGACTCTGCCAGGGCGTCGCCGGGGAGGCCCGCCTGCGGGTCGAGTGGGATGAGCAGGGCGCCTACCGGCCTCACGTCCTCACCGACCTGGACCCGCCCACGCAAGCCGCCATCCGCGCGGTGTGCCCTGGTCTGAGAATGCAGTTGCCGGCGCCGGTGTCCAGAGCGGCGGGAGGCATGAACGACCTGATCTTCGGTCACGTCGAGCGAATGGTGGAGGCCTACGCGGCCGACCCCGAGATCCGCTTTGCCAGCTCATCCGGGGGGATCCTCACGGCGCTGGCCGTGCATCTGCTCGAGACTGGCTGCGTCCAAGCAGTGCTGAATGTGGCGGCGTCGCCTGATCATCCCGCGCGCAGCATCTCGCACGTCGCGCGCGACCGGGCGGGAGCGCTCGCGGCCGCGGGCTCTCGCTACGGGCCCGCGGCTCCGCTGCTGCGGCTGCACGAGCTGCTGGACGCCGGCGAACCGTTCGCCGTGGTAGGGAAGCCCTGCGACATCGCCGCCGTGCGCAATCTGGCCCGCCGGGACCCCCGCGTGGGCCGGCTCGTCGTTGCGTTGCTCACAGTGATGTGCGGCGGTCAGGCGGAGATGCCATTCATCTGGGAGCTCCTCGCCCGCCAGGGCGTGACGGAGGATGAGCTCGAGAGCTTCCGTTGCCGCGGCAACGGTTGCCCCGGGCCGACGGCTTTCGAGACCCGGGACGGGCGTCGCTTCGCCTTCACGTACGACGAGGCCTGGGGCGACAGCATCCACGAGTGGGGGCTGCCGTTCCGCTGCAAGATCTGCTGGGACTCCCAAGGCGAGCAGGCCGATCTCATGTCGTTCGACAGCGTGGCGCCGGAGCACGTCGAGGGGGAGAGCGAGGGCTTCAACACGGTCCTCGTCCGCACCTCGCGGGGCGGCGGGCTGTTCCGCGAAGCCGAGGCCGCAGGAGCCGTCGTCGTCACGCGCGATGTAGGGCTGGACGCCTTGCACCAGTGGCAGCCGCACATCGTGCGGCGCCGCCAGAACGCCCTCTCTCGCGTGACCGGGACGGCACTGCGCAGCGGCGTGTTGCCAAACGTCGACGGCTACCGGTTGCTTAGAGCGGCGCGGACGGGTGGCCTTCGCGGCTTCGCGCACAACGCGGTCGGCGCTTGGAAGCGTGCCGGCCGCGCCAGGGAGTCGATGCCCTCACGGTAGCGGCGATCGGCCGCCGCGTGGCCTCCAGCGTAGGGCGTTGACAGCTCTCTCGTGCCGGCCAGCCACCGCGTGGTCGGGCTTCACCCAGCGTCGCTGATCGTGATGCCCTCAAGCATCTCGTTCCAGAGGTCGCGCTGGTCCCTGCGCCCGCTCACGGCTGCTCATCTCCCCCGGCGTCACCTCTGGCGTTGAGCGGCGGGACGACCGACAGAGCCGGCCGCGTCCGCTCGGCGCCGGCCTTGGCCGGGACGGCGTCTCGCGCTGCGGGGCTTCCCGCCGGCGCGAAACCCGCGAAGGCGCCATGCACGGCGCGCACCAGTTCCCCGCGCTGGTCCGGGGCCCAGGCGCTGATGTTGTAGAGGTGCTTTCGGCCCCGCACCCAGGCGACGTCGACGAGCGAGTGCGTGCCGTCCTCGATGAGGTCAAACGTCTGCGAGCGCACCGCCGGCAGTCCGCATATGGTGGTCGGCTTGACCGAGTCGACCGGCGCATCGGGTCCGGCCAGCCACGCGGCGTAGTGCGCGCAGGCGCCGGCGCGGTCACCCTCCCAGTCGCTGTCGGCGCAGTCGATGCCCTCGAGGGGATCGGGCCGCACGAACACGAGAACCCCGGCCCACGGCGCCAGGGCGGCGTCCTGCCAGCCGCGCCAGGCTACCGGGACGAGCGCCAGGGCGAGCTCGCCGAAGGAGCCGTCGTAGCCCCCGTAGGAGTCGATGAGTTGCTCGCGCACCTGGCTCGCCTCGGCGGGCAGCGGCGAGAGTGCGAGCCGATCGTAGGTGAGCGCGAAGCTCCCGTCGGGCGCCGTGAACGTGGCCAGGTCGGCGAACCCCCGTCGTGAGAGAAGCACGCGGGTACGGCGCTGCAGCACGTCTCCCACTTCCTCCTCGCTGAGCTCGCCGAGGTAGGCGCCGTACTCGGCGTAGACCCAGACCGCCTCGGTGTACATGCTCCGGAACACCTCGGCAGGCGGTAACCCCTCGCTCACGGTTGCGGCAAGGTGCGCGGCGACGTCGCGCAGCAGCGGCAGAGAGGCACCGATCCGGCCGAGGGCCACCTCGCTTGCCTGCTCGAGGGCCTCGTCGCGCCGCCCTTGCGCTGCCTCACGGCCACGCGGGCCGCGCCGTGTCTCGTCGAGGGCGGCGTCCTGCTGCCAGCGCGTCACAGCCGCCGCGGAAGCGGCTTCGGCCGCCGCGATCTCGCTCGCCTGGCAGATAGGCATGGTGACGAGCTCGTAGGTGCTGGCACTCTCGAACTGCCCGCCGTTCCTGCTGCGCCGCTTCCCATCCGTCGTGACGACCCCCTGCACCCGTTGTGCGTCTCATGATTGGCGCCCGAAAGGGGCACCAAAACGAGGCACCATGACGAGAATGAGTATGGCACGGGGGAGTCAAAAGGGCACATTTAGCAGGTAAGAATAGTGGTGCCCCCAACGGAATTCGAATCCGTCCAGTACCCTGATGCGCCGTTATGTTCCATGACGGAATATGCCGTTATGCAGGTACATTCCGCGTTCGCCGTGCCGGTTCGTGACGGCCTGAAACGGCGCCTGACGGCACTACGCCTAGCAAACGCCTAGCAAGCACGAGGGCGCGACGGACGGGGTCAGGCACGTTGAGCGAGCACGATGTCCAGGCGGAGCACGGCGAGGGACCGGACTGGCGGGCTGTCGCACACGACCTTGAGGGGCAGGTGGTCCACGTGTTGCGCCGCTGCCTCGC
>CAIWHY010000358.1 GCA_903912585.1 uncultured Thermoleophilia bacterium
CAAGACCGCCGTGATGGCGCGCCTGCCGATGCCGCACCTGCCGGGCGCGGCGCGCAAGGTCACCTGGGACGAGGTCAACAGCGGTTTCTCCGAGGAGCAGGCCGTGGCCGAGGCCAAGCGCTGCCTCAACTGCGCGATCTGCTCCGAGTGCATGGAGTGCGTGCGCGCCTGCGGTCCCGGCGCCCTGCTGCACGGCGAGCGCGACAAGGAGATCGACGTCGAGGTCGGGGCCGTGGTCATGGCGACCGGCTTCGACCTCTACGACCCCGGCGACAAGAGCGAGTACGGCTACCGCCGCTACCCCAACGTGCTCTCGGCGCTCGAGTACGAGCGCACCCTCAGCGCCAGCGGCCCCACGATGGGCGAGGTCAAGCGCCCCTCCGACGGCTCGCACCCCAAGAAGGTCGCCTTCATCCAGTGCGTGGGCTCGCGCGACCAGGAGCACGAGTACTGCTCCAGCGTCTGCTGCATGTTCGCCAACAAGCAGGCGATGCTCACCATCGACCACGAGCCCGACTCCGAGCCGACCGTCTTCCTGATGGACATGCGCGCCCAGGGCAAGGGCTTCGACGCCTTCTACCAGCGCGCCAAGGACAAGGGCGTGAGCTTCATCCGTTCGCGCCCCTCGTACATCAAGGAAGACCCGCTCACCAACGACCTCCTGATCAGCTGGGAGGACGAGGGCGGCAAGCTGCACGAGAGCCGCTTCGACATGGTGGTGCTCTCGGCCGGCCTGGAGCCTGCGCGCAAGGCGCAGGAGGCGGCCGGCCACCTCGGCATCGCCCTCAACCGGCACGGCTTCTGCGAGCTGCAGGAGTTCAACCCGCTGGAGACGAGCCGCAAGGGCGTCTTCGTCGTCGGCCCGTTCAGCGAGCCCAAGGACATCCCGGACTCGGTCGCCCAAGCCTCGGCCGCAGCGGCACAGGTGATGACCGGCCTCGCCGACTCGCGCGGCACGCTGACCGTGGACAAGGAGTACCCGGCCGAGCGCGACGTCACCGGCGAGGAGCCGCGCGTGGGCGTCTTCGTCTGCCACTGCGGCAGCAACATCGCCGGCGTGATCGACGTCGAGAACGTCGCCGAGTACGCCATGTCGCTGCCCGGCGTGGAGTACGCCACCGCCACGATGTACACGTGCTCGAGCGACAGCCTCACGCTGATCCGCGACAAGATCATCGAGCACCAGCTCAACCGCGTCGTGGTGGCGAGCTGCACGCCGCGCACGCATGAGCCCATCTTCCAGGACACGCTGCGCGAGGCCGGGCTCAACCCGTTCCTCTTCGAGATGGCCAACATCCGCGACCAGGCCAGCTGGGTGCACCACGACGAGCCGGTCAAGGCCACGGGCAAGGCGCGGGACCTCGTGCGCATGAGCGTCGCCCGCGCCCGCATGCTCGAGCCGCTGTTCAAGATCGACGTGCCGCTCACGCACGCCGCCGTCGTGCTCGGCGGCGGCATCGCCGGCATGACGGCCGCCAACGCGCTCGGCGAGATGGGCCACGAGGTGCACCTCGTGGAGCGCTCGCCCAAGCTCGGCGGCCACGTGCTCGAGATCGGCGCCACCATCAAGGGCGGCGACCCGAGCGACTACGTCGCCGCCCTCGAGCGGCGCCTCGTCGACAACCCCAACGTGCGCATCCACCTCGAGGCCGAGCTCGCCGACTTCCACGGCTTCATCGGCAACTTCTCGAGCATCGTCAAAGAGCAGGACGGTAAGCGCACGCCCATCGACCACGGCGTCGTCGTCGTGGCCACCGGGTCACGCGAGGACCGCCCCGAGCTCTACGGCCTGGGCGAGAGCCCCAAGGTCGTCAGCGGCATGGACCTCGAGCGCATGCTCAAGGAGGACGACCCGGCGCTCGCCGAGATCAAGTCGGTGGGCTTCGTGCTCTGCGCCGGCTCGCTCGACGAGAGCCACCCCTACTGCTCGCGCACCTGCTGCCAGCAGAGCATCAAGAACGCCATCGCTCTCAAGGAGCAGGATCCGGACCGGCCGGTGTACGTGTGGTTCAAGGAGATCCGCACGTTCGGCCTGCTGGAGGAGTACTACACGCAGGCGCGTGAACTCGGCGTCATCTTCACGCGCTACGACAACGACAGCCTGCCGCAGGTGAGCGCCAACGGCTCCGTGGCCGTGGCCTACCGCGACCCGTACCTAGGCCGAGACGTCACGCTGCCGCTCGACCTGCTCGTGCTGGCCACGCCGACCATCGCCGCCGAGGGCAGCAGCGAGCTGAGCAAGATGCTCAAGGTGCCGCTGCAGGGCGACGGCTTCTTTCTCGAGGCGCACGTCAAGCTGCGCCCCGTGGACTTCGGCTCCGAGGGCATCTTCCTCTGCGGCGCCGCCCACTACCCCAAGGGCATCGAGGAGAGCATCAGCCAGGCGTTCGCGGCGGCGGGACGCGCCGCCGGCATCCTGGCCAAGCCCGTCATCAAGGCCGGCGGCGTCGTGGCTGAGGTCGACCAGGAGAAGTGCGCCGCCTGCCTCACCTGCGTGCGCATCTGCCCCTACGAGGTGCCGATCATCGATCCGGTCGAGAAGAAGGCCAAGATCGAGGCGGCGGCCTGCCAGGGCTGCGGCGTCTGCGTGAGCGAGTGCCCGGTGAAGGCGATCACGCTGCACCACTACACCGACGCGCAGATCTTCGCCAAGGAAGAGGCGCTCTTCATGGAGGTGAGCTGAGATGGCCGACACCGACGTGAAGGTCCCCGAGGCGCCGGCCGCAACGGCCGCCGGCGCCGCCACGGCCGAGGCCGGCGCAGCCGGCGCCGAGGCCGCGGAGGAGGCGCCGAAGAAGCCGGTCGATCCCGACTTCGAGCCGGAGATCATCGTCTTCGCCTGCCACTACTGCGCCTACGCCGCCGCCGATCTGGCCGGCAGCATGCGCCTGCAGTACCCGAGCAACATCCGCATGATCAAGCTGCCCTGCACCGGCAAGCTGGAAGTGATCCACCTGCTTCGCGCCATCGAGGCCGGCGCGGACGGCGTCTACGCCGCCGGCTGCCTCGAAGGCGAGTGCCACTACCTCAAGGGCAACCTGTGGGCGCGCAAGCGCATCAACTACGTGAAGACGCTCCTCGAGGAGCTGGGCATCGAGCCCGAGCGCGTGGAGATGTACAACATGTCGTCGGCGATGGGCGCCAAGTTCGCCGAGGTCGCCACCGAGTTCACCAAGCGCATCAAGGAGCTCGGCCCCAACCCCGTGAAACGTGAGGGCGTGAACCCGCACGCCGCCGCGCGCGCAGCGCTCGGCCGCGTCGCCATGCCCGACGAAGCTGGATCGACCACCGCAGTCCCTGTTGAGGAAGGACACGCAGAATGATCACCGCCGACCGCAAACCCCTCGACGAGATCATCGCTCTCGTCGGCGACAACAAGAAGGTGCTGGTAGCCGGCTGCGACACCTGCGTCGCGATCTGCCTCACCGGTGGCGAGAAGGAAGCCGAGATCCTCGCCAGCGAGCTGCGCATCAAGGCCGGGCAGGACGGCCGTGCGGTGGAGGTCGAGCACACGGCCGCCATCCGCCAGTGCGAGTGGGAGTACCTGGACATGATCGCCGACAAGGTCGAGGCCGCCGACGTGGTCGTCAGCATGGCCTGCGGCATCGGCATCCAGAGCATGGCCGAGAAGTTC
>CAIWHY010000359.1 GCA_903912585.1 uncultured Thermoleophilia bacterium
CTGCGCCATCCTGATGTGCTGAGGCCAAAGCAGCCCCTCGGCCGCGTGCACCTCCCGCGTCGCCGGCCGACGCTCGAGGCCGCGGTCGTGCTTCTGGCCGACGAGTTCGGCGTACCGACGAACGCTCCGCAAGAGGTGAGGCGCGCCGCCGTGGCCGAGCACGAAGCGCGGTCGGTGCGGCTGTTCGACCCCTGGGAGGCTCTCGCGCGCGGGCCCGCATCTGGTAACCTAGTGCCTCACTAGTCAATCAAGTGATTAACCACGCGTCAGCCGAAGGGGAGTCGAAAGCATGGGTGTGCAGGAACAGTACCGCGACTACGTCATGACCGGGTTCGTGAAGCGCGTCGAGCCGGTGGTCGCCGACCACGGCGATGGGGCACTTCTCTACGACGCCGACGGCACCGAGTACATCGACTGCTTCGCCGGCATCAGCGTCACCAACGCCGGGCACCACAACCGCAAGATCCTCGACGCCGCCATCGCGCAGGCCGAGAAGCTCGTGCACGTGTGCTCCTACGTCTACCATGTGGAGTCGGTCGGCGCGCTCGCCGAGAGGCTCGCCGAGGTCACGCCGGGCGACCTGCAGAAGTCGTTCTTCGGCAACGGCGGCGCCGAGGCCATCGAGGGCGCCTTCCGCCTCGCCAAGCGCTTCAGCGGCAAGAACGAGTTCCTCGCCATCGAGTCGAGCTTCCACGGGCGCTCGTATGCGACCCTCTCGGTGACCGGCAACTCGGGCCGCAAGAAGGGCGGCGGCCCGTACATGCCCGGCGTCGCCTTCGTGCCCACGCCGTACTGCTACCGCTGCTTCGCCGAGACTACGCCCGACAAGTGCGACATGCTCTGCGCGCGCCGCGTCGGCGAGGTCGCCCGCCTGCACCTCTCGGGCAGCGTCTGCGCCTTCATCGCCGAGCCCGTGATGGGCGAGGGCGGCATCATCGTGCCGCCGGACGACTACTTCAGACGCGTCAAGGAGATCCTCGACGAGGAGGGCATCCTCTTCATCGCCGACGAGGTCCAGAGCGGCTTCGGACGCACCGGCAAGATGTTCGCCATCGAGCACTACGGCGTCGTCCCGGACATCATGACGATGGCCAAGGGCATCGCCGACGGCTGGCCGCTGAGCGCGTTCATCGCCCGGCCCGAGATCGCCGACGCCTTCCAGATCGGCGACCACCTCAGCACCTTCGGAGGCAACCCCGTGAGCTGCGCCGCCGCGCTGGCCAACATCGACTTCCTCCTGGACGGCGACGTCGCCGGCGCGGCGCGCAAGGGCGCGGCGCTCATGGCGAAGTTCGAGGAGCTCAAGAAGACGCAGCCGCTGATCGGCGACGTGCGCGGCAAGGGCCTCATGGTCGGCATCGAGCTCATCGCCGACCCGGCGACCAAGGCCTACGGCACCGCCGCCGCCGGCTTCGTGCGCCAGTACTGCCTCGACCACAACCTGCTGATCGGCGTCGGCGGCAACTTCGGCAGCGTGCTGCGCATCCAGCCGCCGCTGGTGATCGACGACGCACAGCTCGACACCGTGTTCGCGACCGTCGTCGACGCCATGGAGGCGTTCGCGAAGCAGTGATCGACTGAGCCGGGCCGAGGGGCGGGGAGCCAAGCGGCTCCCCGCCCCTCGCGCGTGCGGCGGCGGGCCGGCTTCGGCCGGCGCAGGCAGGGGTCGGCAGTTCCCGCGGCGAAGCTTGACGCGTCGGTCGACAGGGGGTCCGTGCATGGAAAGTCCAGAGCAGCCGCAGGCGACGACGGAGCGCCGGCAGGCGAGCCAGGGATACGTCAGGTTCATCGTCCCCGCGCTCGTCGCGGTCTTCATCCTCATCCTGGTCCTGCAGAATCTCACCGCGATCTGGCGCTTTCACTTCTTCTTCTGGTGGCTCTCGCTGCGCGCCTGGGTGATGGTGATCCTGCTGCTGGCTCTCGGGCTCCTGATCGGGCTGGCGATCAGCGCCTATCTGCGGCGCCGCAAACGCCAGCAGCTCAAGCGGCGCGCGAACGGCGTGTAGCACCGGCGCTCGCCGCTCAGCCGCCGCCGCCTACGACGCGGCTTGAGGCGGGGCCGGCGGCACGCCGGACAGCGGCACGCCGGACAGCGGCGCCCCGAAGCCGCCGCCGCCGGGCGTCTCGATCACGAGCTCGTCGCCGACGCCCATCTGCGTCTCGGCGACGCCCGGCAACTCCTCCACCTCGCCGCCGGCCCGCACGACGTAGTCGTGGCCGGCGGCCCCTGGGAGGCCGCCGGCGAGCCCGTAGGGGGAGACCCGGCGGCCGCTCGCCACGATCGCCGCCGTGAGCGGCTCCAAAAAGTGCAGGCGGCGGACCACTCCGTCGCCGCCGCGATGCTCCCCGTCTCCGCCGCTCCCGCGCCGCAGCGCGAACTCCGTAACGCGCACCGGGAAGCGCGCCTCCAGCACCTCCGGATCGGTGAGGCGCGAGTTGGTCATGTGCGTGTGTACCCCGCTGCAGCCGTCGAAGCCCGCGCCGGCGCCGGCGCCGCCGCAGACGGTCTCGTAGTACTGGTAGCGGGCGTCGCCGAAGGTGACGTTGTTCATCGTCCCCTGTGACGCGGCCACGACGCCGAGCGCCCCGAACAGCGCGTTGGTGATCGCCTGCGACGTCTCCACGTTGCCGGCGGCCACGGCGGCCGGGTACTCCGGATCGAGCATCGAGCCCGGGGGCACGACGATGCGCAGCGGCTTGAGGCAGCCGGCGTTGAGCGGGATGTCGGCGTCGACGAGCGTGCGGAAGACGTAGAGGACGGCGGCGGTGCACACCGCCGCTGGGGCGTTGAAGTTGTCGCCGCGCTGCGCCGACGTGCCGCTGAAGTCGATCACCGCCGCGCGCGACTCGCGGTCGATCGTCACGCTCACCGCGATGATGCTGCCGTCGTCCATCTCCTGGCGCCGCTCGCCGTCCCGCAGCCGGCCGATGGCGCGGCGCACCGCCTCCTCGGCGTTGTCCTGCACGTGGCGCATGTAGGCGGCCACGACCGGCACGCCGTACTCGCCGACCATGCGCGCGAGCTCGGCGACGCCGCGCGCGTTTGCGGCGACCTGCGCGCGCAGGTCGGCGAGGTTCTGGGCCACGTCGCGCGCCCGCCAGCGGGCCGAGGTCAGCAGCACCGCCACCACAGCCTCGCGCCCCCGCCCCCCTGCGACCAGCCGGAAGACTACGACCAGCACGCC
>CAIWHY010000360.1 GCA_903912585.1 uncultured Thermoleophilia bacterium
CCTGGAGCTCAGCGAGGACGACCACCGCTCGCTCATGGAAGTCTGCCGCGACAACGGCGTGCAGTTCCTCTCCAGCCCGTTCGACGAGCAGAGCGCGGACATGCTCGAGCGCCTCGGCGTGGCCGCTTTCAAGATACCGTCCGGCGAGCTCACCAACCACGAGTTCCTCAGGTACCTCGCGGAGAAGGGCCGGCCGCTGATCCTGTCGACCGGGATGTCCACGCTGGCCGAGGTGGCCGACGCGGTCGACGCGATCCTGAGCGCGGGTGCGCCCAAGCTCTCCCTGTTGCACTGCGTCACCCAGTACCCGGCGCCGTTCGCCGAGATCAACCTGCGCGCCATGCAGACGATGGCCGGCGCGTTCGGACTCCCGGTCGGCTACTCCGACCATACGCCGGGCACCGAGGTCGCCGTCGCGGCAGTGGCGCTCGGCGCGCGCATCGTCGAGAAGCATCTCACGCTCAGCCGCGACATGGAGGGGCCCGATCACGCCGCCTCTCTGGAGCCCCGGGAGCTGGCGGAGATGGTGCTGGCGATCCGCAACGTCGAGGCAGCGCTCGGGGACGGGATCAAGGCTCCAGCCCCGTGTGAGGCGAGCAACATCGGAGTCGCGCGCAGGAGCCTCGTCGCCGAGCGCGACATCGCGGCCGGCGAGCCCCTCAGCCCCGGCAACGTCGCGGTCAAACGGCCGGGACACGGCATCCAGCCCGCCGATCGCGAGAAGGTCATGGGCCTTGCCGTGACCGCCGATATCAGGGCGGGGAGCGTCATCACATGGAAGGACCTGAGATAGCGGCGAGGCGCATCTGTGTCGTCACCACGTCCCGTGCGGACTACGGTCTGCTCTGCGGTCTCATGCGCGCGATCTACGAGGACGACGACCTGGAACTCCAGGTCGTCGTCACGGGCATGCACCTGACTCCGGAGTTCGGCCTGACCTACCGCGACATCCAGGAGGACGGCTTCACCATCGACCGCAAGGTGGAGCTGCCACTGCCGGCGGAGAGCGATGCAGCGGTGAGCAAGGTCATCGGGATCGGCCTCGTGGCCTTCGCGGATGTGCTGGACCAGCTGCGACCCGACATCGTGGTCGTGCTCGGCGACCGCTACGAGCTGCTGTCACCCGTCATCGCCGCATTCGTCGCCAGGATCCCCATCGCCCACATCCACGGCGGGGAGACGAGCCAGGGAGCTCTCGACGAAGGGGTGAGGCACGCGATCACCAAGATGGCCGCCCTGCATTTCCCGGCCACGAAGGCATACGCGCAGCGGATCGTCCAGATGGGCGAGGATCCGGCGACCGTGTTCGCATACGGCGCTCCGGGACTGGACGCGCTGCACGGCATGCACTTGTTGACGAGAGAGGAGCTTGCCTCCCTGCTCGGCCGCGAGCTCGAGAGTCCCGTGGCGATCGTCACGTACCATCCCGTCACGCTCGAGCGTGACACGGCCGGCGGGCAGATCGAGAACCTCCTCGCGGCGCTGCTGCTGGAAGGCGTCGGCGCGGTCTTCACCAAGTCGAACGCCGACGCGCAAGGAACGCTCATCAACGAGCGGATCGCGGCGTTCTGCCGCGAGCGTCCGTCCCGCTACGGGCTCTACGACAACCTCGGCAGGACTGCCTACCTGAGCTGCCTGCAACACCTCGACCTGGTGATCGGGAACTCTTCCAGCGGCCTCATCGAGGCGCCCTCGTTCCACCTGCCCACCGTGAACATCGGCGACCGGCAGCTGGGCCGCGTCAAGGCGGAGAGCGTCCTCGACGTAGGCTCCTCGACCGGCGAGATCGCCGCCGGCATCCGGCAGGCGCTGTCGCGCGGCTGGCGCGCGAGCTTGAAGGGCGTGGAGAACCCGTACGCAGGCCCTCTCGACGGGAGCGTGAGCGTGCGCATCAAGGACCAACTCAAAGACGCCGAGCTCGGGGAGCGGCTCCTCAAGAAGCGCTTCCACGATGCGCCCGGCCCGCTCGCATGCTCGAACGCCCCCCGCAAGGCCGTTCGGTGAACGAGCACATCGCCCCCTTCCTGATCGGGCGGGCCACGACGGTCCTCCAGGCCATGCGCCAGCTCGAGGACACGGCGCAGAAGATCCTGTTCGTGGTCGACGACGGCGGGGTCCTGGTCGGGTCGCTCACCGACGGAGACATCCGCCGCTGGATCCTTGCAGGCGGCAAGCTCGACGACCCGATCGACCACGTCAGCTGCGCGGAGCCGTCCCGCGTCCGCGAGAGCTACGACGTCGCCGAGGTGCGGCAGCTGATGATCGAGCAGGCGATCGGCTGCGTCCCGGTGGTCGACGCGGGAGACTGCGTCGTCGACCTCCTGTTCTGGGAGCGGGTCTTCACGGACGGCAGCGAGCACAAGCCGCCGGTGCCGATCGACCTCCCGGTCGTGATCATGGCCGGCGGCAAAGGGACTCGTCTCGATCCGTTCACGAGGGTGCTCCCGAAGCCGCTGATCCCTTTGGGCGACAAGACCGTGATCGAGCGCATCATCGATTCGTTCCTGAGGTTCGGCGTCTCGACGTTCTACCTCTCAGTGCACAACAAGTCGCGGATCATCAAATCGTACTTCGAGGAACTCGACCCCCCCTACGCCGTCGAGTACCTCGAGGAAGACACTCCACTCGGCACGGCGGGGAGCCTGCGGACCCTGTGCGGCGCCGTGGACGGATCCCTGATCGTCACGAACTGCGACATCATCCTCGACACGGACTACTCGGAGCTCGTCGAGTTCCACGAGGCCGGCCGGAACGACATCACCATCGTCGGGTCGCTGAAGACCTACCACATCCCCTACGGCGTCTGCGAGATCGCCGACGGCGGAGAGCTCGTGAAGATCACGGAGAAGCCGGAGTACAACTTCCTGGTCAACACGGGGATGTACGTCGTCCGCGCAGAGACGCTCTGCCTGATCCCGGAGGGCGAGTTCTTCCACATGACCCACCTCATCGAGCGGACCCAAAAGACGGGCGGCAAAGTCGCCCTCTTCCCGGTGAGCGACAAGGCCTGGATCGATACAGGCGAGTGGACCGAGTACCGCAAGGCGCTGCAGCGATTCGAGGCGGACGCGTGACCATGCCGGCGGGCGACAGGAGCGGAGACCATGCTGGCCGGTGAGCGTGTCATCGCCGTCATCCCCGCGAGGGGCGGCAGCAAGGGCGTCCCTCGCAAGAACGTCGTGGACCTCGGCGGCAAGCCCCTCATCGCATGGTCGATCGAGACGGCGCAGGCAGTCGGCGCGATCGACAGGACGATCGTCTCGACGGACGACAACGAGATCGCGGACGTGGCTCGGCGGTACGGCGCCGAGGTCTACCGGCGGCCCGCCCACCTGTCGACGGATTCGGCGCTCGTCATCGACGCGCTCCGCGACCCGATTGGGACTTTCGGGGCAGAAGGCGAGACGGGGCGCGTCATGGTCTTGCTCGAGCCCACCTGCCCGTTCCGCTCTCCGGCCGACGTTCACGACTGCGTCGCGGGGGTCGTCGTCGGTGGGCGAGACTCCATGGCCGCGTTCAAGGATGCGGAGCTCAATCCGCACCGCGCATGGGCCATCGAGGACGGGCGCCCGACCACGTTCATCGCCGGCGCAGACCCCTGGCTCCCGCGCCAGCAGCTGCCGGCCGCCTACCAGCTGAGCGGAGGGGTCTACTGCTTCCGCACGGACCGGCTGCCGGCCGACGGGGGAGGGCTGCTGTTCGGGGACGCCGGCGCCGCGATCATGCCGGCGGAGCGATCGGTGGACATCGACACCATGGTGGACTTCCGGCTCGCCGAGATGATGTTGGCGAAGAGGAGCGGCACATGAGCGCAGACCGCGTGATCCTGGTCACCGGCGCGAGCAGCGGCGTGGGGCTCTCCCTCGCGCACCATCTCGCGGGGCGGTTCCATGTCCTCACGGCCGCGCGACGGATCGACCGCCTCCGCGACGAATTCGGGCATGATCCCGACGTGTCGGTCTTCGAGATGGACCTCGCCGAGCCGGAGTCGGTCGTCGCCGCACTCGACGAGATGCTGGCGCAG
>CAIWHY010000361.1 GCA_903912585.1 uncultured Thermoleophilia bacterium
GGGCGTCTATCGGGCCTCGCCGCTGAGCCGCCTCAACGCCGCCGACGGCATGGCCACGCCGCTGGCGCAGGCCGAGTACGAGCGCTTCTACAGCACGCTCGGCGGCAAGCCGGTGCACGCCACTCTGGCGACGCACTGGGCGCGCCTTGTGGAACTGCTCTACGCGGCCGAGCGCGCCCACGAGCTCGCCACCGACCCGGAGATCATCGACCCCAACGTGCGCAACATCCCCACGCGCATCGTCGGTGAGGGTGTGGGCGTGGTCGAGGCTCCTCGAGGCACCCTGTACCATCACTACAAGACCGACGACAAGGGCATCGTCACCAACGTCAACCTCATCGTCGGCACGACCAACAACAACGCCGCGATCTCGATGTCGCTCAAGAAGGCCGCCGAAGGCATTCTCACCGGCGGCAACGAGATCCGCGAGGGTCAGCTCAACATGATCGAGATGGCGTTCCGCGCTTACGACCCGTGCTTCGGCTGCGCCACGCACACGCTGCCCGGCGACATGCCGCTCGAGGTCACGGTCAAGCGCGAGGCGACGCGCGACGTCGTCGCCAGCGTCAAGAGGAACATGTGACGTTGGGCGGGACGCTCGTCCTCGGCATGGGCAACCCGATCCTGTCTGACGACGGGGTCGGGTTGCTCGTCGCCGGCCGGCTGCGCGAGTCGCCGCTGCCGGACCACGTGGAGGTCATGCAGAGCGAGGTAGGCGGGCTGCGCCTGCTCGAACTTGTGCGGGGATTCACCCGCGTCATCATTATCGACGCGCTGAGGAGCCCCGCCGAGAGCGGGCGCCACCCCGGCGAGGTCTACCGCTACGAGGCCAAGGACTTCAAGGGCGGGCACCGCTACGGCTCCGCCCACTCGATCGGCCTCGACACATGTCTCGAGATCGGGCACAAGCTCGGCTACGACATGCCCGCCGAGGTCACCGTGTTCGCGATCGAGGCCGAGGACGTAGAGACGTTCGGCGAGGAGCTCTCGCCGCCGGTCGCCGCGGCCGCCGAGCGCGTCTTCGCGCTCGTGCGCGAGGAAGTAGGGGCGGCGTGAGCGGCGGGAACGGCTCGAACTCCGGCGGGAGCGGGGGGAGCCCTGATGGGAACGGCGTGAGCTCCGGCGGAAGCGGCGTGAGCAGCGCCGGCATCGTCGTCTTCACCGATCACGGCGTCCCGGCTCTGCGCACAGTCCTGCGCGGCATCCGCGAGACCGTCGAGGACCCGTGGGACCTCGTCGTCTTCGCCAGCGACGCCCCCGAGCAGGTCGCCACCTACCTCGTGCGCCAGTACCTGCGCGGCCGCATCAGCGGCTTCCAGCTCGAGAGCGGCGACGCCCACGGCTACCACTGCGGGCTCGACCGCGCTTTCCACCTCGTCGAGGGCGACTACCTGGTGCGCGTAGACGACACGCTCGAGTTCCAGCCCGGCTGGCTCGAGCGGGCGATCGCGGCGCTCGATGCCGACCCCGCGATAGGCTGCCTCTCTCTGGTCGCGCCGAGCGACTATCACCGCGGCCGCGGGCGCCCGCGCACGGTGCACATCGAGCCGGTCCCGGTGGAGAGGCTCGACATGCGCTGCTTTGTGACGCGGCACGACCTGGTCTCGCGTCACGAGTGCGAGCTGATGGGCGAGGAGGGCGGCGAGGCCTGCGTCTTCCAGAAGTACCTCTGCGACTCCGGCCACACCCTCGCGTACCTGCCCGGGCTCGTGACCGCGCTCGAGCACGCCCAGGTCCCGCGCGGGCAGGACGCCTGCGCGCACGAGGCCGACCTGCCCGCGCACGAGGGCGCCTCGGGCGCCATGCAGCGGCTGCAGCAGCAGTACGACCTCGGCGACGACGTGCTGCTCACCTGCATGGCCTGCGGCGCCACCGAGCTCGAGGTCCTGGCGGCGCGCATCCGCTTCTGCGAGGCGCACCAGGTCGCCATCGGCTACTGGTACGAGCTCCGCTGCCCCGAGTGCAACGAGCTCCACTACAAGGACGATTACCAGTTCAGCTGCCCGGGGTGACCGGGGCAGGCTGCCCGTCATGACGCCAGACCAGCCGGGCCCGGGCGCGCGCAGCGCCATCCGCCTCAGCGTGCGCGGCGTCGTCCAGGGCGTCGGCTTCCGCCCGTTCGTCTACGCACTCGCGCAACGCCACGGGATCGCCGGCTGGGTGCGCAACACGTCGGCCGGCGTGGAGATCTTCGCGCAGGGTGCACCGGCGGCAGTGGAGGCGTTCGCCACCGCACTGCCGCTCGAGGCCCCGCCGCGCTCCCACATCGCCGAGTACGTGCGCGCCGCTGCCGAGCCGGAAGGGGCGGAGGCTGCCGAAGCGGAAGGAGCCGAAGCGGAAGCGGCCGAAGCGGAGGAGGCCGAAGTGCGGGGGGCCGAAGCGGGAGGGGTCAAAGCGGAAGGGGCCGTGGCGGCTCGGGCCTTCGTCATCCTCGAGAGCGCCGTCGACCCCGGCGCCTACCAGCTGGTCTCGCCGGACATCGCCACCTGTGACGACTGCCGCCGCGAGCTGCTCGACCCGGGCGACCGGCGCCACGGCTACCCGTTCACCAACTGCACCAACTGTGGCCCGCGCTTCACGATCATCGAGGACCTGCCCTACGACCGCGAGCGTACCACGATGCGTCAGTTCCCGCTGTGCCCGGCGTGCCGGGCGGAGTACGAGGACCCCGGCGACCGGCGCTTTCACGCCGAGCCCAACGCCTGCCCGGTGTGCGGGCCGCGCGTGCGGCTGCTGCGGCGCGCGGCCGACGGGGCGGTGGTCGAACTGGCGGCCGGCGGCGAAGCCGACCCGGCCGCGCCCATCCGCGCCGCCGCCGAACTGCTACGCGGCGGCGAGATCCTCGCCGTGAAGGGGCTCGGCGGCTTTCACCTCGCCTGCGA
>CAIWHY010000362.1 GCA_903912585.1 uncultured Thermoleophilia bacterium
GACGCGGCCGGCGGCGGCACGCTCCTCGTCCGCCGGCAAGAGGTCCGTGTCGTAGTTGTAGCCGTCCGCGGGCGGCTCGCTCCCGCCGAAGGCGCCGCCGCTGAAGATCAGGTTGGTCACCCAGAGGGTGACGCAGTCGAGGAGGAAGACCGGCGCGGCGGCGGAGCCGGGGAGCGCGGCGGCGGGGCCGGGGCCCGCGCCGTCCGCGGCCGCCGACGCCGAAGCGCGCACGGCGGCTGGCACCTCGACGGGGCACTCGATCGTCGTCCAGGAGGCGGGTCGCGAGGACTGGTGCGCCGCGACGCGCTGGGCCATCTCCGGGTCGTGCGTCTCGGACGTGGCGAGGTACGTGACGCGGCGGCCGCCGGGCTCGGCGAGCTGGGCCGCGAGCCGCTCGGCAAAGGTGCTCTTGCCGCTGCGGGCGCCGCCGGTGACGAGAATGAGCCGGTCGCCCTCCGACCGGTCGTGAGGTGTGTCCACCGCTGCCCTCCCTCGAGGCGTTGTCGCAGTGATCCCTCTGCCGCGGTGTCCTGGCTCGCGCTTCGTCCTACCGGCCGCGCCTTCCCACCCGTGGGCAGTGGCTCCGTTGCGGCTTTCGTCGGCGCCTACAGTTGCGGGGCAGCGCCGGCCTTGCACCGGCTTCCCAGCAGCTGAGGGATGCCCGGCAAGGCTACAGCCGCGCCGCTGCGGGCGTCAAACGAGCGCGCGGGCACGGGAGGGAGCTGAGAAACGAGCGCACTCGGCGCGCCCGCCTCGGTATCTCGCGGGAGACAAAGCGCGTCAGTGCATGTCTGGGGGCGTAGAGGCAGCCGCTGCGCCGCACAGCGGCTTCGTGATAAACGGCCTCCGTCGCGAGCGGGTCCCTGAGTTGGTCTTCCTCAGTCAGCACGCCCTCTTCCTCAAGTCACGCCGGGACTCGCGATCGACTTGACCCGCTTCCAGCGTTGTCGGGCATGGGCGACGCCCCGGCAGAGTGGAGTTGGAGTTGACCCGCTTTCGTGGACACCTGAGCATTGGGGGCGTTCGCCCTCAAGATGGGAGTCCGCAGGTCATCGAGCAGACCGAAGCAGGCGTCGGCGAGTTCGTGCGGTTCCATAGGTGCGAACTCGACGAGCAGGTCGACGTCACTCTCCCGGGCGGAAGTCGTCGCGCAGCGCCGAGCCGAAAGCGTCAAGCCGGCTCACGCCGAAGCGCGCGCACAGCGTGGCGATGGCTTGCTGCTTGTCGTGCAAGACGCGGACCATGGAAGGAGCTCCCCCACATGCTACCCGGGAGCGGCGCGGCTGACCACAGTGGACGATCGCGAACGGCCGCCTGAAGTCAGCCTGAATGGGATTCTGCAGTCTGCACTTCAGCGCAGTTGCCAGCGTCCGCCCGAGACCATGGCACCCAGCCGGGCCGGGAGCATGCAAAGGTCACATACGCGCGGTCAGGCTGGGACGGCGGCCGCGGCCGCGGCGGACAGGTGTCTGTGGAGGTCAGTGACGGCGCGCTCGAGAGTGACGGCCGCCGATGCCGATGAGCCGGCAACCGGCTGCGCCGGCAGAGCCGGGTACGGCAGAGGACCGGCGGCCGGCTGGTGCGGACCCGCGGCGGCAAGGTCGCGCCGCTCGGCGGTGCTGAGCTCGACCCGCGTCGCGTGCTCGAGCCGCGCGGGCCGGCCGGCGAGGACCGCGACCTGGTCGCAGAGCAGCGCCGCCTCGCGCACGTCGTGAGTCACCAGGACCCAGGTTGCCGGATGCGCCTCCATCACGTCGAGGAGCCACCGCTGCATCTCCGCGCGAGTCAGTGTGTCGAGGCTGCCGATGGGCTCGTCGAGCAGGCCGAGCCCACGCCCGAGCATCAACGTGCGCGCGAGGGCGACGCGCTGCCGCATCCCGCCCGAGAGGCGGCCCGGCAGTTCGTCGAGGACGTCGCCGAGACCGAACTCCTGAAGGATGCCGCGAGCTTTCGCCTCTCGCGCTGTGCGGCCCCGGCGACCGGCGCTCAGGCGACGGCGTCCGCCGCTCGCGCCACCCGCCCCCCCTCTGTGCGCGTCCCCGGCCCCGTCACCGCCCGCATCCCCGACCCCGCGCGCGACCGCGTCCCCGAGCGCGCGCGCGACCGAGGCGGCGAACACCGTGTTGCCGAGCACCGTCTTCCACGGGAGCAGCAGGTCGTCCTGGAACATGTAGGCCGCCCGGCCGGAGCCGGCGTCGGCGCGACCGTCGATCTCGGCAGCGCCGGCGCTCGGCGCCAGCAGGCCGGCGAGGACGTGCAGGAGCGTGCTCTTGCCGCTGCCGCTGGCGCCGACCACGGCAAGCCGCTCGCCCGGCGCCAGCTCGAGGTCGACGCCTGACAGCACTGGGCTTTCGCCGTTCGGCTGTGGGTACGCGGCGCCGAGGCCACGCAGCGACACGCGAGCGGACGCGCTCGTCGGACCGGCAGACGCGCTCCCCTGGCGGGCAGGCGCGCTCACGGCGCCGGCAAGTACTGGTTCGTCATCACGCCGGCCGCGTCGACCTGCTTCGTCAGGACGCCCGCTTTGGTGAGCCACTGGTCGAGTGCGGTCCAGCTCGCCGGATCCTGCCAGCCCGCCGGGTGCACACCGGCCACCGCCATCGACGGCAGCGCCGCCTTCCACTGCGCCAGCAGCAGGTCCTTCTTCAGCTCGGGGTGGCGGGCCACGTAGAGGTCGACCGCCTCCTGCGGGTGCGCCGCCGCGTAGGCCAGGCCCTGCAGAGTGGCCCGCACAAAGGCCCGCACCGTCGCCGGATGGGACTTCGCGAACCCCTGATCGCTGATCAGCGCGAGGAAGGAGTAGTCGGGCGTGCCCCAGTCGCGGAAGTCGAGGTAGCTGAGCTTGCCGGCCTGGGCCTCGGCCTGCACCAGTTCCCCAAACTTGGTGACCGCGACGGCGCGGAACTTGCCGGCGAGCAGCGGCGCCACGAGGTCGAAACCGGGGTCGATGACGTGCACCGACCCCGACGGCACGCCGCAGGCCTTGAGCATGGAGTCGAACGACGCCCGCGTTGACGGGATCAGTGGGACGCCGGCGACCTGACCCGCAAGGTCCCTGGGCGAGCTCGCGGAGGCGCCGGGGGCGAAGGCCATGCCGACGGGGGCGTGGCTCATGAGGGCGCCGATGGAGACGAGCGGCGCCCCCTCTGCCACGCCCATCAGCGTGTCCGGCGCGTAGTACAGGCCGAACTGCGCCTTGCCGGTGGCGACGAACTTGACCACGTCCGTGGCGCCGGCCGGCACGATCTGCTTCACGGTGAGGCCGTTCTGCGCGTAGTAGCCCTTGGCCTGGGCGACGTCGATCGGGATGTCGAGCACCCACGGCACCCAGTCCATGATCAGCGTGACTTCGCCGACCTCGGGACGGGCGGCGGCGAACGCGGCGGCGGATGGGGAGCCGGACGCGGCGGACGCCCGGCCCGAGCTCCCGCAGGCTCCCGCCGCAAGCGCTGCCACCGCCAGGAGCAGGACCAGCCCCGCCCCCAACCAGGCGCCGCGTCGCCGCAGGCGGCTTCGCCCCGCGTCTCCGCTCGCCACCGTGCGGGCAGCGGTCGTGCCGGTCGTCTTCTTCTTCATGTCGTTCCTTTCGTGGTGCGGAGCCGATCGTTCTGTCGCGCCGGATGCCAGCGGACGAGGCGCCGCTGCAACAGGATCACGCCGCCGTACGCGGCGAGGCCCATGAAGGTGATGAGCAGGACCGCCGCAAACGCCTGGGCGGTGGCCAGCTGGGCATTCGCGCTCAGCACGAGGTAGCCGAGCCCCCGGTCGGCGCCGGTCCACTCGGCGACCACGGCGCCCACGAGGCTGAGCGTGGCGCCCGTGCGCAGGCCGGCGGTCAGATAGGGGGCGGCGCCGGGGAAGCGCACGCGCCAGAACACGTCCCAGCGGCTCGCGCCGACGGAGCGCAGCAACGCGAGCAGCTGCGGGTCCGTGCCCCGCAGGCCCTCGAGCGACGTGACCGCCATCGGGAAGAAGGCGATGAGCGCGCAGACGATCACGCGCGGCAGGGCGCCGTAGCCCAGCCACAGCACGAGCAGGGGCGCCAGTGCGATCACGGGGACGGTCTGCGAGGCGACGACGAGCGGGCTGAGCACGCGGTCGAGGAGGCGCGAGTGCAGTGCGGCGGCGGCGAAGGCGATGGCTGCCGTCGCGCCGAGGGCGAGCCCGGCGGCGGCCTCGTACAGCGTCACGAGCGCGTTCCGCGCGAAGAGCCCCGGCTGGTGGAGCAGCTCGGAGAGCACGGCCGAAGGCGGCGGGAACACGTAGGGCGCAACGTGGGTGACGCGCACGATCAGCTCGGCCGCCAGGGTGATGGCGGCGACGACGGCCAGGGTGATCGCCACGCGGCGCGTTGCCGGCCTCTCCGCGCCCCGCTCCGCCTTTGCCCGCATCACGCCGCCTTTCGCACTCGAAAACGACAAAAGCCCGGGCCGTCACTTCGTCGGGCCCGGGCCCCCCGTATTCGAGGCCACGGCATGCGCCGCCGCCGTCCCGTTCACCACGCAGGACGTCAACAGCGCGCTTGACGGCAGGTCTTCTGGCTCCCGGATCGTCCTCCGGCCGCGCCTTCCCGTCAGCGAGCTGACAGTGGCTTCTGGCGGCCTTTGTCCCCGGTCACAGCGGCGGGTCCGCGCCGGGGTCTCACCGGCTTCCCTTCAAGCCCTCGCGGGCACCTTCAAGCGAGGCGGATGCTAGACCAGCAGCGCGGGGCGGGTCAAGCCGGGCCTGCGACAGAGGATGGGAAGCAGCGAGAGGCGGCGCTCGTCGAGCGCCACCTCTTCTCCCATCGCACGCTCCTCGTTTCGCGCCGAGGAGAGCTTCGCCGGCGAACCGAAGAGCTAGCCGAGCGGTTCTCCGCTGGCGGTGCGGGGGAACGGCTGCGGACTCCGGTCCGACAGTCGCAGCCAAGACTCGTAGCCGGCCGCCCGAGCCCAGGCTTCAGCCTCTGCGAAGCGTGCGCCCACGTCTGCGGCGCAGTGGGCGTCGGAGCCGAGCACGATCGCTATGTTCGCCGCCCCGGCGCGCCTCAGGAGGTTGTGAGAGGGGTAGATCTCGCCCACGGGATGGCGGGCGAGCCCCGAGGTATTGACCTCGATCGCCATGCCGGCGGCCGCGATCGCTGCCAGCGCGTCGTCCTCGAGGTGCCCCATCTCCTCTGACGGGTGGAGGTCCCATTTCTTGGGCAGGTCGAGGTGGGCGACCGCATCGAAGGCGCCGCTCCGCACAGCCTCGGTCAGCGTTTCGTAGTAGCGCCGCCACACACGGTCGACGTCCTGCCAGCCGGCGGCGCGCAGGAAGCGCGCCTCGTCGATGCTGAATCCGTCGACGAAGTGGACCGCGCAGAGGACGTAGTCGAAGGGGTGGGCGGCGAGGGCGGCGAGCGTCTCAGCCGCGGACTCCGGGACGTAGTCGGCCTCGATGCCGCAGAGCACGCGCAGTTCCGGATGGCGCGCCGCGCAGGCGCGCACCGCCGCCCCGTACTCCTCCAGCCGGCGAGCGCTGCAGCACCCTTCGTCCGCGAGCGCGGCGGGAGTGAGGTGCTCCGCGAAGCCGAGCTCGGACAGGCCCGACTCAAGGGCGCGTTCGCAGTACGCGTCCAGTTCGTCCGCGCCATCGGAGAAGCGGCTGTGGACGTGATAGTCGCCGGAGCGCGCGCCGGTCATCTCACGCGCGCTCGGGCGGAGCCACGGCGGCGACTGCTGCGCGAAGAGTGGCGAGGCCCTCGGCGAGCTCCGCCTGCGTGATCGTCAGGGCAGGGAACACGCGGATCGCGTTGCCCTGCGTGCGCCTCACGAAGAGTCGCCGCGAGAGGCATTCGGCGTCGACGCGAGCCGCAGCGTCGTCGTCGCGAAGCTCCAGCAACAGTAGAAGTCCCTTGCCACGCACCGCCGTCACGACGCCGGGGAAGGCATCCCTCCAGGACGCCATCTCGCCCAGCGCCCACCGCCCCAGCACCGCGACGTGGTCCGCGAGGCCCTCGTCGATGAGGACGCGTATCACCGCGCTGGCGACGGCGCAGGCGAGCGGATTGCCGCAGTAGGTCCCCCCGTGGTCGCCGGCTCCAAGCCCCGCGGAGACCTCCTCGGAGACGGCGAAGGCGCCGAGCGGGAAGCCTCCGGCGATGCCCTTGGCCATCGTCAGGAAGTCGGGGCGCGCGCCCGTTGCGCTGACGGCGAACATCGGCCCCGTGCGGCAAAAACCGGTCTGCACTTCGTCGACGATGAGCAGCGTGCCGTTCGCGCGGCAGAGCTCGGAGACCCCTTCCAGGTAGCCCGCGGAGGGGATGCGCACGCCGCCCTCGCCCTGCAGCGGCTCGACGATCACGGCAGCGGTGTCGCCGTCGAGGCTTTCGCGCAGCGCCCCGAGGTCGTCGTAGGGCACGAAGCGGCAACCGGGCACGAGCGGGGCGAACCTGTCACGCTGCGCTGCCTGGCCGGTCAGCGAGAGCGTGCTGAGCGTGCGGCCGTGGAAGCTCCCGTGCGTCGCGATCACGCCGAGCCGGCCCGTGACCCTACGGGCGAGCTTGAGCGCGGCGTCGTTCGCTTCGGCGCCGCTGTTGCTGAAGAAGACGCGCGTCAGCGGCACGGGCAGCAACTCGGTCAGGAGCGAGAGCAGACCGGCGCGGGCGGGAGAGTAGGTCAGACCCGCGTTCGGGCCCTGCATGATCAGCCCGCTCTGCTCGGCCAGTGCCGCGCAGATCGCGGGATGGGCGTGCCCGATCGAGGTGACGCCCCAGCCGGCTGTGAAGTCGAGGTAGGCGTTGCCTTCCGCGTCCCACACGCGGACGCCGTCCCCGCGCTCGATGACGATGGGGATCTTGGCGAAGAACGGCGGCATGTGCGCATCTTCGAGTGCGATGATATCGCGGCTGTTCATGGTCTCCTCGGAAGTCGTGGATGCGGCGGAGTGATCGGTCAGCGCAGCTCGGACTCTGAACCCGCGGCGTAGAGGGCCATGCCGACGATGGCGTCGACGCCGATCATATCGAGCAGCGCGATCTCGTCGCGAGTCGTGATCCCCCCCGCGGCGAAGAGGCGACGCGACGTCGCCGCGCGCAGCCGCCGGACCGTCGCCAGAGGGATGCCCTCCATCAGGCCCTCCGTGTCCACATTGGTGTAGAGGAAGGCGCCGCACCAGGGCTCCAGCGCCTGCATCATGCGCACAGGGGTGATCCGCGTCGGCCGTTGCCAGCCGCACACATTGACGTAGCCCCGTCTTGAATCCAGCGCAAAGACCAGGCGCTCGAGTCCGACGGCGCGGGAGAGCCGCGCCGCGAAGTCCAGATCGATGCCCTCATCGCGCACGAGCGCAGATCCGATGATCACTCTCTCCGCACCCGCCGCGAGCATGTCGAGGGCGGCGTCGACGGAGCGGATGCCGCCCCCGACCTGGCAGGGCAGCTCCCTGGCGATGCGGGTGATGAGGGCGCGGTTGTCCCCAGTGCCCAGGGCGGCATCGAGGTCGATGAGCTGCACCAGCGGGTAGGCGGCGAAGCGCTCGATCCAGGGCTCGGCGTCGTCGTACTCGAGCGCGACGTCCCTGCCCTGGACAAGCTGCACGACCTTGCCGCCCATGAGGTCGATGGCGGGGATCAGCACGGCAGCCTCACGGGGATCCCGAGTGAATCGAGAAAGCGCTTGAGGTACTCCAGCGACTCGATGCCGTAGTGGAAGATGGAGGCCGCCAGGGCGGCGTCGGCGTGGCCCTCGCGGAAGACGGCGCCGAAGTGCTCGGCGCCGCCGGCGCCGCCGGAGGCGATCACGGGGGTGCGCAGCGCCTCGGCGACGCGCGCCGTGAGCACGCAGTCGAAGCCGGCCCTGCGTCCGTCGCAGTCCATCGAGGTGAGGAGGATCTCGCCGGCGCCGCGGTCTTCCGCTTCCTTGACCCACTCCAGAGCGTCGCGCCCGGTCGGCTGCGTGCCGCCCGCGCTCCACACGCCCCAGCCGCCGCCCGGGCGCCGCTTGGCGTCGACCGCCACGACGACGGCCTGCGAGCCGAAGCGCGCGGCGACCGCCTCGATGAGCTGCGGGTCGGCGAGCGCCGCCGAGTTCATGGCGACCTTGTCGGCGCCGGCCCCGATCACTGCGGCGGCCTGCGCCAGCGAAGCGATGCCGCCGCCCACGGTGAAAGGGATGAAGAGCTCGCGGCCGGCGCGGCGCACGACCTCGAGTGCGGTGGCGCGCCCGCCACGAGTCGCCGAGATGTCGAGCAACACGATCTCGTCGGCGCCGGAGTCACTGTGCCGGCAGGCGAGCTCGACCGGGTCGCCGGCATCGACCAGGTCGCGGAAGGAGATGCCCTTGACCACGCGCCCCCCGTCGACGTCGAGGCAGGCGATGATGCGCTTCGTCAGCATGAGCAGAAGTTCTCGAGCATGGCGAGCCCGGCGTCACCGGACTTCTCGGGGTGGAACTGCGTACCGAAGAGGTTGCCGCGCTCGACCACAGCGGTGTGCGGGGCGCCGTGGTCACAGCTGGCCACGGTCTCGCCGACCAGCGGCGCGTAGTAGCCGTGCGTGAAGTAGGCGTAGGTGCCAGAGGGGAGTCCGCGCAGCAGGCGGCTGCCAGCGCTGATCTCCAGCTGGTCCCAGCCGACCTGGGGCGATTTCGCGGGCGCCGGGAAGGCACGGCAGCGTCCCGGGAAGGCGCCCAGCCCGGGCAGTCCGGGATCCTCGTCGGAGGCTTCGAAGAGCCACTGCATGCCGAGGCAGATGCCGAGCACCGGCGTGCGCTCCGCGATGCGGTGCTCGATGGCCTTGCGCAAGCCGGTCGCCGCCAGTGCGCTGGTCGCACCGAAGTGGCCGACGCCGGGCACGATCGCGCGCTCCGCCGACTCGACCGCAGCGGGATCGCCGGTCACGACGCACTCGCGGCCGAGGTGCTCGAGCGCGCGCTGCACCGAGATGACGTTGCCGGCGCCGTAGTCGACGACGGCGATCACAGCAGTCCCTTGGTCGACGGCAGAGTGCCGGCGAGTCCGGGCTCGAGGCGGCAGGCCGCCGCCAGAGCGCGCGCGAACGCCTTGAAGGCCGCCTCGACCTTGTGGTGGCCGGAGCGGCCGTAGAGCACGCGCACGTGGACGTTGGCGCGCGCTCCGCGCGCAAACCCCTCGAAGAAGTCGGCCACGAGCTCGGTCTGCAGGTCGCCCACCAGCTTCGCGCGGGCCTTGACGTCGACGACCGCCGCGCAACGCCCCCCGAAGTCGACCGCCGCCAGGGCCAGCGCCTCGTCCATCGGCATCAGGAAGCTGCCGGCGCGGGCGATGCCCTCCCTGCCACCGAGCGCGCCGTCGAACGCCTCGCCCAGGGCGATGCCGACGTCCTCCACCGTGTGGTGCTGATCGACGTCGAGGTCGCCCTCGGCGCGCAGGTCGAGGTCGAAGCCGCCGTGGCGGGCGACCAGTTCGAGCATGTGGTCGAGGAAGCGGATGCCCGTGGCGACCGCGTAGGCGCCGCAGCCATCGAGAGTAAGCTTCAGAGCTATGGCGGTCTCGGACGTCTCCCGGTCCACGCGGGCCGACCGCGCGGTGGCGGCCGCCATCAGCCGATCACCTTGTTCAGCGGGTACTCGACGATGCCCTCCGCTCGCGCCGCCTTGAGCTGCGGCAGGATCTCCCAGGCCCTCGTCTCCTCGATCACCGTGTTGACTGCGACCCAGGCCCCATCGCTGAGCTCGGCCACGGTCGGCTTGTTCAGCGCGGGCAACACCGCGAGCACTGCGCCGAGGTCGTCGCGCCGCACGTTGAGCATCAGGCCGACGCGGCCGCGGGCCTCGAGGGCGCCGCCGAGCATCAGGGCGAGGTCGCGGATCTTGGCGCGCCTGCGCGCGTCGCTCCACGAGGTCGTGTTGGCGACGAGCTGCGTGTTCGACTCGAGCACGGTGTCGAGGATGCGCAGGTCGTGAGCGCGCAGTGAGCTCCCGGTCTCGGTGACCTCGACGATGGCGTCGGCGAGCTCGGGCGGCTTGATCTCGGTGGCGCCCCAGGAGAACTCCACCTCGACGGGCACGTTCTTGCCCGCGAAGTAGCGGCGCGTGACCTCGACGAGCTCGGTGGCGATGGTGCAGCCGGCGAGGTCCTCGGCCTGGCGATAGGGCGAGTCCTTGGGGGCCGCGAGGACCCAGCGCACGCGGCCTCTGCTCTGCTTGGCGTAGGCGAGGTCGCACACCGTGGTGACCTCGAGGCCGCTCTCGAGGACCCAGTCCCTGCCGGTCAGCCCCGCGTCGAGCGACCCGTGAGCGACGTAGCGCGCCATCTCCTGGGCACGCAGGAGCAGGCACTCGATCTCGGGGTCGCTCGTGGCGGCGTGGTATGACCGCCCGCTCAGGTAGACGTCGAGGCCGGCACAGGCGAGCAGCTTGAGGGTCGCGTCCTGCAGGCTGCCCTTGGGGATGCCGAGTCGCAGCTTCATGGTCGCGCCGCCGTCGGCTCGAGCACGGGCACCTCGAGGACCTCGGTGAAACAGGAGCGCGTCCTGTTGTGACAGATGTTGCCGTCACCCCGCACACGAACGCGCAGAAGGAGCGCATCACGATCGCAGTCGGTGGTGATCGAATCGACGACGGCGAAGCTGCCTGAGGTCTCCCCTTTGGTCCAGAGCCGTTGGCGGGTGCGGGAGAGGAACGTCGCGCAACCAGTCTCAATGGTCTTGGCGAGTGCCTCACGGTTCATGAAGCCCACCATCAGCACCGCGTCGTTGTCGGCGTCCTGGAGGACGACCGGCAACAGGTAGTCGTGCTTCTTGAAGTCGAGATCGAACATGTCGTCTAGTCCCCTTGGGTTTGGATGTGGGCACAAAAAAAGCCCGCCTTGGCTTTCGCTGCAGCGGGCTGGACCTGAGAGATGGATGGTGTGTGTTCTAGGTGCAGGGCTCCGCTGACGTGGTGGGGACCACGTGATGGTGGCGATGCTGATGGTGCTTGCGGGTCATCGGAGTCATGCGGGAGGGACTATGGAGGAGCCAGGTGCCCGTGTCAAGTGGGCGCTGTCGGCTCGGCCCTGGACGCCCGAGCCTAGTGGTGCGCAGCGCTCTGACGCCGCGCGCGCGGCGGGC
>CAIWHY010000363.1 GCA_903912585.1 uncultured Thermoleophilia bacterium
CCGAAGGCCGACGCCCAGGTGCCCGGCGGCCGCCTGCCGCAGCCGGGCGACACGCTCGTGACGACCATCGACGCCGGCGTTCAGGCCGCGGCCGAGAAGGCGCTCGCCAAGGCCATCGATCTGGCGCACTCGACGGGGAACCCTGCCGCGAACGGCGGCGCCGCCGTGGTGATGGACGTGCACAGCGGTCAAGTGCTCGCCATGGCCAGCTACCCCACCTACGACCCCAAGGTGTGGACCGGAGGCATCAGCGCCAAGGACTACAAGAAGCTCTCCGCCAAGGGCGCCAACTACCCGCTGCTCAGCCGGGCCACCCAGGAGTCCGTGTCGGTGGGCTCGACGTTCAAGGTGGTGGACGCCATCGCCGGACTCGAGGAGGGCGTCATCTCGCCTTCCACAGCGTTCTTCTGCAACGGCACCTTCAAGATCCCCAACACCACCGACAACATCATCTGGCATTGCTGGCTGCCGGGCGGCCACGGGATGATCTCCCTGATCCCCGCCCTCGCGCAGTCGTGTGACGTCTACTTCTACAATGTCGGGTACCAGTTCTACCTGCGCCAGGGCACCGAGCTCGAGGACTGGGCCAAGCGACTCGGCATGGGCAAGCCGAGCGGCATCGACATCCCGGGCGAGGTCGCGGGTCGCGTGCCCACCCCGGCGTGGAAGCAGAAATACTTCGAGACCGCCATCGACAAGATCTGGAAGCCCGGCGATTCGGTGAACCTGGCCATCGGCCAGGGCAACATGGAGGCGACGCCGCTGCAGCTGGCGACGACCTACGCGGCGATCGCCAACGGCGGCACCATCGTGACGCCGCACCTCGGCCTCAAGGTCACGGACGCGCAAGGTCAGCTGGTGCGTAGCCTCGCACCCACGAGCGGGACGCACAAGGTCGAGATCGCGCAGGGCACGCTGGACGCCGTGCGTGCGGGGCTCCGCGAGGCCGCCACCAACGGCACCTCGGCGCCGACCTTCGCCGGCTACCCTGTCCCGGTGGCCGGCAAGACCGGCACGGCGCAGGTCTACGGCAAGGGCGACTACGCCTGGTACGCGAGCTACGCGCCCGCCAACGACCCCAAGTACGTGGTCGTGGTGATGATCGAGCAGGGCGGCCACGGCGGCACGGTCGCCGCGCCGGCCGCCCGCATGATCTACGACCAGCTCTTCCACCACAAGGCCTCCTCGATCGCCGGATCGACCGTGACCGACTGATGTTCGACTGGCGCGCCTACCTGCGGCACATCGACTACCTCCTGCTGGCGGCGACCGCCGGCCTCGTCATCTACGGGGTCTCGGTCATCTACTTCGCCACGCGGCACGACGTGCTGGGCGCGCCGCTGTCCTTTGTGCGCCAGCAACTCGTGGCGCTCGTGCTCGGTGTCATTACGGCGGCGGTCGTGACGGTGATCGACTACGAGATGTACCGCCGCCTCCAGTGGATCTTCTACGGCATCGCCGTCGTGCTCGTCGCGGCGGTGTTGCCGCTGGGCGTGGGCGTAAACGGCGCGACCCGCTGGTTCGACCTGGGCGTGACGCGTTTCCAGCCTTCGTCGGCGGCGCTGCTGCTGCTGCCGCTGGCGATCGGCGCCTATCTGGCCGACCGTATGGACATGCTCGGCTCCAAGCGCGTGACGGCCGTCGCGCTGCTGCTGGCAGCAGTCCCGGCCGCCCTGGTGTACAAGGAGCCGGATTTCGGCTCGGCGATGGTCATCGTCGTGCTGGTCCTGGCGATGCTGTACTTCTACGGCACGTCGTGGACGCACTTCGCCGTGATCGCCGGGACGGCGGTGAGCGCGTTCGCGATGGCGCTCGCCGTGCTGCCCCGGGTCGGCGTCCATCTCATCAGTTCCTTCCAGGTCGAACGCCTGCTGGTGTTCACCAACGCCGGCCACAGCCCCCAGGGCAGCGGCTACAACATCATCCAGTCCACGATCGCGGTAGGCTCGGGGATGCTCACCGGGCGCGGCAACATGGCGACCCAGACCAGCCTCGACTTCCTGCCCGAGCACCACACCGACTTCATCTTCGCGGTGGTGAGCGAGCGCTACGGCTTCGTCGGCGCCGTGCTCCTGCTGGCCCTCTACGCGCTCTTCATCTGGCGCTGCCTGCGCATCGCCACGCTCTCGCGCGACATGTACGGGAGCATCCTCGCCGGTGGCATCGGCGTGATGGTGCTCTTCCAGGTGTTCGTGAACATCGGCATGACGATTGGTATCATGCCGGTGACCGGCATCCCGCTGCCGTTCGTGAGCTATGGTGGGACTGCACTCATCTCGTTCCTCATTCTCGTCGGCCTGCTCGAGGCCATCCACCTGCGGGCCAGTCTCACCGCGAGCGACAGGGGGCGCATTGTCCGATAGCGTGAGTTTCCCGAGATTCTTCAAGAGCTTCACGGAGGCCCGCGATCACACGGCGGATCAGCTGCGGCTCTGCGTGGTCGGCACGGGCCCCGAACTGGCGCGCGTCGTCCGCGTGTTGTCGACCGGCGCGGAAGACGCGCAGGGCGGCGTGAGCTCGGCGCTCGACGTGCTCTCTCTGGACGACTTCCCGCGCGACGCCGGCCTCGCCGGTCGCTGGGAGATGGTCGTGCTGGTCGCGGCCGGGTGCCCGGCGGCCGAAGCGGCGCCCGTCGCGCGCGCCGCGCACGACGCCGGTCTCCACCTCGTCGCGCTCATCGAGGAGCAGGACGGCGGCGTCTGGGCGCAGGCCGCCGGCGTGTTCGACGACGAGATCGCACGCGGCGTCGGCGGCGACCACAACGGCACGCCGTCGCTCGAGAAGAAGATCGTCCGCGTCGCCCGCGACAAGGCCGCCCGCCTGGCGGCCGAGTTGCCGGCCATGCGCCGCGCCTACTGCGATCACGTCGTGCTCACCAACGCGACACAGAACGCCGTCATCGGCGCCGTCGTCATCATCCCCGGCGCGGACATGCCGGCGATGACCGCCACCCAGATCCGCATGATCCTCAAGATATCGACCGCCTACGGCGAGGACCTGGGGCTCGACAGAGCCCTCGAGATCCTCTCCGTGGTCGGCTCCGCGTTCGTCTTCCGTGCGCTGGCGCGCCAGGCGCTCGACTTCGTGCCGGGATTCGGTTGGGCCCTGAAGGGTACCGTCGGATTCACAGCCACGGTCGCGCTCGGCGAAGCCGCCATCGCGTATTTCGAGGCCGGAGCGCCGCTCC
>CAIWHY010000364.1 GCA_903912585.1 uncultured Thermoleophilia bacterium
CGCCGCGTTCGACCCGCTCGGCGGTGAGGTCGCGGGCGTCCTCGATACCGTCCGGGCCGTGCTCGCCGAGGGCGGCGCGGAGGCCCTCGTCGACCTCTCGGACGAGCCGGTGATCGGCTACCGCGAGCGCTTCCTGCTCATGAGCGCGGCGCTCGCCGAGGGCGCCCGGTACGTAGCCGCCGATACCGAGATGTGGCCCCAGGACTTCGCCGCCGTCACGGCGATGCCGGCGCTCGGCGTCATCGGCACCGGCAAGCGTGTGGGGAAGACCGCCGTGAGCGGCTGGCTGGCGCGCCGCCTCGACGCGCGCCTGCGCGCCGCCGGCGGCGTGATCGTCGTCGCGATGGGCCGCGGCGGGCCGCCGGAGCCGGAACTGCTCGCCGGCGGCGACGGGCTCGGCCCTGCCGAGCTGCTCGCCGCCTCTCGCGCCGGCCGGCACGCCGCCAGTGACTGCTACGAGGACGCGGTGTTCGCCGGGGTGCCCGCCGTGGGCTGCCGCCGCTGCGGCGGCGGCCTGGCCGGCATGCCGTTCGACGACAACGTGCGCGCCGCGCTGCCGCTCGTGGAGACGAGCGGCGCGGCGCTGGCCGTGTTCGAGGGCAGCGGCTCCGTGGTGCCGCCGGTGGCTTGCGACGCAGCGCTCTGCGTCGCCGGCGCCTCGCAGCCGCCCGGGTACGTCAGCGGCTACCTGGGCACCTACCGGCTCCTGCTGAGCGACGTCCTCGTCCTGACGCAGTGCGAACCGCCGTTCGCCGACGCCGTGCAGGTGCGCGCGCTCACGGCGGCGGCGCGCGCCGTGGCGCCCGGCCTCGAGGTCGTGCCGGTGGTCTTCCGGCCGCGGCCGGCGCAGCCGGGCCGCGGCCGCAAGGTGGCGTTCTTCACGACCGCGCCGGAGGGCGCCGCTCCGCAGCTCGCGCGAACGCTCGCCGAGGACCACGGCGCCGAGGTCGTGCTCGTGTGCACCGACCTCGCCGACAGGGCGCGCCTGGCGCCGGCGGTCGCGCGCGCCGCGCGCGAGGCCGACGTGTTCCTCACCGAGATCAAGGCGGCGGCCGTCGACGTGGTCGCCGAGGCCGCGGCCGCCGCCGGCCGCGAGCTCGTGTTCTGCGACAACGAGCCCGTGGCGCTCGAGGGGGAGCTCGGCGCCGCGGTGGACCGCCTCGCCGCGCTGGCCGCCGGACGCTTCGCGGCGCGCGCGGCATCCCCGCCCCAGCTGCGTGGGGCGCCGTCTGCTCCGGTGGGCCCGGGCTCGCCGGGCGCCGCGGGCCGCCGGCCGGCGCCGCGACGCTGGGGGGTGATCGAGCATGGACGATGAACGCCAGGTGCCGGTCGTCGACGAGGGCGACCAGGCGCCGTTCAGCAAGGGGCTCATGGCGCAGACGCTGATGGCCACCGGCATCTCGCCGGAGCAGGCCTACGGCGTGGCGGCCGCCGTGGAGCGGCGCCTGCGCCGCCGCCGGCCGCCGGCGCTCTCCCTCGCCGACCTGCGCGAGATCGCCCGGCGGGAGCTCGGAGAGCTCGCGGGCGACATCCTCATCCAGCGCTTCCGCCAATGGCAGAAGCTGCGCCGCCTCGAGACGCCCCTCATCGTGCTCATCGGCGGCGCCACCGGCGTCGGCAAGAGCACCGTCGCCACCGAGCTCGCCCACCGCCTCGGCATCACGCGCGTGATCGGCACCGACCAGGTGCGCGAGACGATGCGCGCCTTCTTCGCGCCCGAGCTCATGCCCGCCATCCACACCTCGTCCTACGACGCGGCCTCCGCCGTGCGCCTGCCGGTGCCGCGCGAGACCGACCTCAGCAAGGTCGGGTTCATCGAGCAGACCAAGGCGGTGGCAGTCGGCCTCGAAGCGCTGGTCGCACGCGGCATCGACGAGGCGCAGCGCATGGTCGTCGAGGGTGTGCACATCGTGCCTGGCTTCCTCGACACCTCGCGCTGGCGTGAGGCGCTCGTGCTGGAGTTCGTGCTCGCGGTGTCGGACAAGGACCGCCACCGCGCCAACTTCACCGTGCGCGAGTGGGAGAGCGGCGGCATCCGCCCGCTGCGCCGCTACCTCGAGCACTTCGCGCAGATCCGCCGCATCCAGAAGTACATCGTCACGCGGGCGCACGAGAAGGGCGTGCCCGTGGTCGAGAACGCCGGGCTGGACGAATGCCTCAATGAGGTGCTGGGCACGCTCCTGCATCGGGTCGAGGAGTACGGCGCGCCGGCCGCGACCTGAGAGCTCGAGGCCGCCGACGCTACAGACTTCCGTGCGCTCGCCGATAGAGGTTACTAGGAATCGCTTGCGCGGTATGACATACTCTGCAGCGGAGTCCGGACGGACTTCGCCTTCCACCGCACGATCCACCCTTACTCGTCGGACATCTCCCACACCAGCGCGCCACGCGCGAACGGGGGGCGATGCCAGAGGCCCCGGGAGCCAATGAGCACTGAAGAGACCACAGAGCACGTGACCGCAGTCAGCGACGCGCCCGCGGCGGAGGCCGCTCCCGCGCCCTCCGCTCCGCAGGCGGCCACCGCGGCGGCGGAGCCGCCCGCCCAGAAGCCGCCCGCGCGGAAGCCGCCCAGGGCCGCCAAGGCGCGCTCCGGAAACGGCGCCGAGGCTCCGGCCGAGGTGCAGGCGAG
>CAIWHY010000365.1 GCA_903912585.1 uncultured Thermoleophilia bacterium
CCGCGCCATGCGGTCTGCGCGCCGGCGTTCACCGCGCGCCTCTCGCCCAGGCGCTCGCGGCGGCCGTCTGCACGAGCGCGGCAACGGTGGCGGATCGCGCCGTGCCGGGTACCCTCAGGGTGTAGTCTCCGAAAGCTGGAGAAGCACCGACCTCAGCACCCACGAGGCGGCTTCTCATGAAGGCCTGGCAATCCCAGGCCTTCACTACGTTCAGGCGCCGGCGCCGCGCGCGGGCCCGAGGCCCGTGACCACGACGTCGAGCCCGTCGAGGCGCATGCCGCCGGCGCGGCGCAGGTCCTCGGCCACCAGGCCGGCCATGCGCAGGCGCACGCCGGCCAGATCGGCGGCGGGCATCAGCGCCTCGAGCCGCACCCGCCAGCCGTCGCCGCGCCTCGTGAGCGTGAGCGACTGCGGGCGCACGCCCGGGCACGTCCGCTCGATGTCTTGCCGCAGAGCGAGCTCCAGCGCCTGGACCTCGAGGCGGGCGCTGCCCTCGCCGGCGCCGAGCTCGACCTGCTCCGGCCCGCGCCGGCCCGCCCCCAATTGCCGGAAGGCGAGCACGAGCAGGACGGCGGCGGCGACGCCGGTGACGCCGGCGGCGATGCTCGCGCCGAGCCGCGGCTCCGCGGCGATGAGCCGGTGCCACCAGGATGCCACCGGCCAGCTCAGGTTGGAGTCCAGGGCGAGCGAGAGCTCGCGGATGAAGGCGGCGACGGCGACGATGAGCCCGACGAAGCCGACGACCAGCGCCAGCGAGCGCGACGTGAAGGTCACGGCAGATGCCTCTTGAGCTGGCGCACGCCGAGCACGCGCGGCCGCACCCTCACGGCGCCGGGCGCGACCCCCGTGAGCGCCGCGAGGCGGCCGCGCAGCCGCGGCTCGAGGTCCGCGGCGACCCGGGAGCCGTCTGCGTAAGGCCGCAGGTACGTGATCAAGGTCGCCGCCGGCTCGCCGCGCCGGGTCTCGACCGAGGCCTGCGAACGCACCACGTCGGCGTGGCCGGCGGCGGTCTGCTCGAGGGCGGCCGCGATCGCGGCCGCCGGCGCCAGCACGCCGCCGCCGTCCCCCGGGAGCCACACCGTCTCCTCGCCGTGGCGCAGGACGAGCAGGATCAGCAGGCCGAGGACCACGATGACCGCGAGCAGCGACCAGGCGCGCACGGCGGGATCCGCCGGCAGCCCCAGGTAGCGGAACGGCGAGAACTCGCAGTGGAAGGCCACGGCCGTGAGCCGCATGGCGTAGAGCAGCACGAAGAGGCCGCCGGCGAGCAGCAGGACGAAGGTGGCGACCCGCGTCGACCGCGAGGGCGCCTCCCCGCGGGGCGGGCGCCTGTCAGACGTCTGAGGCAGCCTGCTCCTCCGGGAACACCACGTCGGTGACGAGCACGTTGACGGCCCTCACCTTGAGACCGGTGGTGCCCTCGACCTGCTCGGTCACGGCCTTGCGGCAGGCCTCTGCCACGGTCGGCACGTTGGCACCGAAGATGATGCTCATGGTGACGTCGACGTCGACGCTGCCGTCGCGCAGGTCCACGGTGATGCCCGGCGTGCCCTTGTCGCCGCGCAGCCCGGCGAGGGCGCGCGCGCTGCCGCCACCGAGGGAGTGGATCCCCTCGATGCCGGAGATGGCCTTGAACGCCACCTTGGCCACCACGTTGTCGGAGATGGTCACGCCGCTCGTCACGGGCGCGCCGGCCTTGGCGGGCTCTGTCATCGACTGCCTCCTGGTAGGTCGTGTACGGCTACTGTATCCATCGCACGACGGCGCGTGTCAAACCGCATGGCGCCGCGCCGCCCGGCCGGCCGGCGCAGCCGCTTCAGCAGCACTTCGAGTAGCTGCACCCCGGCTCGGTGCACACGAGGCAGCCGCCCTCGTGCCGCATGACGCTGCCGCAGTCGGGACAGGCGCCCTGCGCCAGCTCGACGAGTGACAGCTGGGGCTCGGGCTTGCCGGACGCGGCCGCGGCCGCACCCCGGACATACCGGCGCTCCAGAGCCTTGCCGATGGCGTCGGCGCAACTGAGCGTGGCGTTGGGCCCGAGGCCGTACGGCGCGTGGCAGCGGATGCCCTTGAGCTGCTCGGTGACCTCCTCGGCCGAGGCGCCCTTCTTGAGGGCGAGCGAGATGAGCCGGCCCAGCGCCTCGGTGTTGCTCGAGGCGCACCCGCCGGCCTTGCCCATGTTGGCGAAGACCTCGCGCGGGCCGTACTCGTCGTCGTTCATGATCACGAACAGCTTGCCGCAGCCCGTCTCCATGCGCTGCGTCTCGCCGCTGAGGAGCTGCGGCCGCGACGGGCGCGTGGTGGCGATGCCGAGGCCCGCCTCGGACTCGCGCTTCTTCTTGGACTGGCCGACGTTGAGCACCTGCTCCTCGCGGCTGCCGTCGCGGTAGATCGTGACGCCCTTGCAGCCGCTCTTGTAGGCCAGCAGGTAGACCTTCTCGACGTCGTCGGTGGTGGCTTCGTTGCCGAAGTTGACGGTCTTGGACACGGCGTTGTCGGTGCTCTTCTGGAACGCCGCCTGCAGCTTGATGTGCCACTCCGGCGAGATGTCGTGCGCCGTGGAGAACACGGTCTGCACGTCGGCCGGCACGCCGTCGAGGTGCCGCACGGTGCCGACGTCGGCGATCTTCGCCATGAGCTCGTCGCTGTAGAAGCCGCGCTGCTTGGCGACCTCCTCGAAGTACGGGTGCACCTCGACCATGCGGTCGTCGTCGAGCACGTTGGCGCGCACGTAGCTGATCGCGAACAGCGGCTCGATGCCGCTGGAGCAGCCGGCGATGATGCTGATCGTGCCGGTCGGTGCGATGGTGGTGACCGTGGCGTTGCGCACGCGCGCCCCGCCCGGAGCGTCGAAGATGGAGCCTTCGAAGTTGGGGAACACGCCGCGCTCGCGCGCGAGGTCCTCGCTGGCCGCGCGCGCCTCGTCGTGGATGAAGCCCATCACCTCGGCGGCGATCTTGCAGGCCTCCTCCGAGTCATACGGCACCTGCAGCTGCAGCAGCATGTCGGCGAAGCCCATCACGCCGAGGCCGATCTTGCGGTTGCCCTTGGTCATCTGCTCGATCTCGGGCAGCGGGTAGCGGTTGACGTCGATGACGTCGTCGAGGAAGCGCACGGCGGTCTTGACGATGCGGCCGAGGCGCGCGTAGTCGATGTGGCCGTCCGGCACGACGCGCGAGAGGTTGATCGACCCGAGGTTGCAGCTCTCGTAGGGCAGCAGCGGCTGCTCGCCGCACGGGTTGGTGCTCTCGATCTCGCCGAGCTGAGGGGTGGGGTTGTCGGCGTTGATGCGGTCGATGAAGACGATGCCGGGATCGCCGTTCTTCCAGGCGAGCGTGACCATGTTCTGGAAGACCTGGCGGGCACTGAGCATGCGCACCGTATCGCCGGAGCGCGGGTTGACCAGGGCGTACTCCTGGTCCTCGTGCACGGCGCGCATGAACGGGTCGGTGACCGCCACCGAGATGTTGAAGTTGTTGAGGCGGTCGTCGTCCTGCTTGGCGGAGATGAAGTCGAGGATGTCCGGGTGGTCGACGCGCATGATGCCCATGTTGGCGCCGCGGCGCGTGCCGCCCTGTTTGATCGTCTCGGTGGCGGCGTCGAACACGCTCATGAACGAGAGCGGGCCCGACGACACGCCCTTGGTGCTGAGCACGACGTCGTTGTGCGGGCGCACGCGCGAGAAGGAGAAGCCGGTGCCGCCGCCGCTCTTGTGGATGAGCGCCGTGTTCTTGATGGCCTCGAAGATCGACTCCATGGAGTCGCCGACCGGCAGCACGAAGCAGGCCGAGAGCTGGCCCAGCTCGCGCCCGGCGTTCATGAGCGTGGGGCTGTTGGGGAGGAACTCGAGGGAGGTCATGAGCTCGTAGAAGGTGGACTCCCACTCCTCCACGGGCGCGGCCGGATTGTAGAGACGCTCGGCCTTGGCCACCGCCTTCGCGACGCGCTCGAACATCTCCTCGGGCGTCTCCAGCACCTCGCCGGTCTCGCCCTTCTTGAGATAGCGCCGCTGGAGCACCTTGAGTGCGTTGGCGGAGAGCTCGATCACTGCCTTCCCTGATTCAGTCATGCCCCTTGTTCCCTCCTGCTGACGACCGCCTTGAGCGGCTCGATGATGATGCGATTGCGCGCGGCCTCGCCGTTCTCGTCCAGGCCCGGCAAGGGCTCCTCGCCGGGCAACGGCTCCGACCCGGCGAGCTCGAGGCGGGAGAGCTCCTGCTCGAACTCCTCGATGTCCTCGAACTGGCGGTAAACGGACGCGAAACGGACGTAGGCCACTTTGTCGATGTCCCGCAGACGCCGCAGGGCGCGCTCCCCCACCATCTGCGTGGTGACCCGCTGGCCGGGGCCGCGCCGCAGCTCGTTCTCGATGTCGTCGACGGCGCGCTCCAGCGTCTCGAGCGGGATGTCGCGCTTCTCCGTGGCGCGCAGCAGGCCGTTGAGCACCTTGCGGCGCGTGAAGAGCTCCTCGCCGCCGCTGCGCTTGACCACGACGAGCGGGACTTCGTCGAGGCGCTCGTAGGTGGTGTAGCGGCGCTCGCAGGCCAGGCACTCCCGCCGGCGGCGGATCGCGTCGCCCGCCTCCGAGTCGCGGGAGTCGACGACTTTGCTCTCTTCGCTGCTGCAGAACGGGCAATGCAAGGCTAGCTCCTCACCACAAGATGTAGTGCCCCGACGGGACGCAGACACCACTATAGTGTATTCAGCGGGCGAGACAAGCCTTCCTTCACCCGTGTCGCCGCCGGACTCAGGCACAAGAGTCTAACGCTTAACTCGAGGGTGAGACATCCGGTACCTTGGGGCCCTGCCGCACATGAGCAGCGCAGTGTAGCACGGAGCCGGGACGGAGCAAGCCGGGCCGCCGACGAAGGCGGGCGCGCAACGATATACTGTCTCCTCGATGAACGTCATCGTCCTCCCCACCTACAACGAGCGCGAGAACCTGCGCCACGCGCTCGCCCGCATCCGCGAGGTCGCGGACGGCCACGGCGTGCAGTTGCACACGCTGATCGTCGACGACAACTCGCCGGACGGCACGGGGGAGCTCGCCGACCAGTACGCCGCCGAGCTGCCGGACGTGTCGGTGATGCACCGCGCCGGCAAGGAGGGCCTCGGCAAGGCCTACGTCGCCGGCTTCCGCGAGGCCCTCGGCATGGGCGCCGAGCGCATCTTCGAGATGGACGCCGACCTCAGCCACGACGCCAGCTACCTGCCCCACTTCCTGCGCCTCGTCGACCAGGGCGCCGACCTCGTGCTGGGGTCGCGCTACGTCAAGGGCGGCGGCGTCGAGAACTGGGGCATCTCGCGCAAGGTCATCAGTCGCGGCGGCTGCCTCTACGCGCAGGCCATCCTCGGCCTGCCGCTGCACGACCTCACCGGCGGCTTCAAGTGCTTCCGCCGCCGCGTGCTCGAGGCCATCGACCTCGACGCCATCGACACCGCCGGCTACGGCTTCCAGATCGAGATGACCTACCGCGTGTACAAGATGGGCTTCAAGGTCGTGGAGCTGCCGATCATCTTCGTCGACCGCAAGGTCGGCGAGAGCAAGATGAGCAACGACATCGTCCTCGAGGCGATGAAGAACGTGTGGAAGCTCCGCTTCAGCAGCGTCCCGACGCGGCCGGCGTGACGGGCGGCGCCGGAGGCGCCGCCCAGACCGGACGCCGCCAAGGCGCCTGCGGTGCGGCCCCGCTGGGCGAGGGCGACGGCGCCCGCATCCTCGCCGTCGACGTGGGCACCGGCACCGCCGACATCCTGCTCACCCTGCCCGGCGAGCCCCTCGAGAACTCGGTCAAGCTCGTCGTCCCGTCCCGCACCCAGGTGGTGGGCGCGCAGATCGCGCAGGCGACGGGCCGCGGCCAGACGGTGATCTTCAGCGGCCCGACGATGGGCGGCGGGGCCTGCGGCGCGGCGATGAAGCGTCACCTCGCCGCCGGCCAGGCCTTTGTGGCCACCGAGGAGGCCGCGCTCACGTTCGCCGACGACCTCGACAAGGTGCGCGCCCTCGGCGCGCGCATCGTCGGCGCCGAGGCCGCCGCCGCGCTCGCGGCGCGCCTGCCCGCGGATTCGGTGGCTCAGGTCAGGTGCGGCGACCTCGACCCCGGCGCCCTGCGCGACGCGCTCTGCCTGCTGGGCGCCGACGCGCGCTTCGACGCCGTCGCCATCGCGGTGCAGGACCACGGCTTCAGCCCGCAGAGCTCCAACCGCGTCTTCCGCTTCGCCTTCTGGGAGGCGGCGGTACGGGCGGGGCGCCCGATCAGCGGGCTCTTCTACGACGCGGCGGAGGCGCCGGCCGAGTTCACGCGCCTGCGCGCCGCGGCCGCCCTCGCCGCGGGACTGGCGTGCGGCGGGCCGGCGCTCGTCGCCGACACCGGCCCGGCCGCACTGTACGGGGCCTTGCCGCCCGGCGTCGCCGACGCCGTCCTCGTCAACGTCGGCAACGGCCACACCATCTGCGTGCTCACGCTCGGCGGCCGGCTCGCCGGCGTCTTCGAGCACCACACCTCGGCCCTCGACGGCCCGCGGCTCGAGGACTTCCTGCAGCGCTTCCTCGCCGGCGGCCTCGACAACGACGAGGTGCGCGGCGACGGGGGCCACGGCGCGGTGATGAGCCCGGATGCGGCGGCAGGGCCCGGTGCCGGCCGGCTGGCCCGGCTGCCGATGTACGCCACCGGCCCGCGCCGCGCGCTGCTCGCCGGCAGCACACTGCCGCTCCAGTACGCGGCGCCGCACGGCGACATGATGCTCACCGGCTGCTTCGGCCTGCTGCGCGCCTTCGCCGACCGCGGCGTGGCGCCGGATCGCGAGGGCTAGCACGCCTGCATAGGCGCGCTGCCTCCTACGCGCCCCGCAGGGCGCTGCGCACGGCCGCGAACTCGTCGTCCCGGGCGGCAAAGGCATCCACGACCGCGGGATCGAAATGCGCGCCGCGGCCTTCGAGGATGATCTCCCTCGCCGCGGCGTGCGGCAGGGCCGGCTTGTAGCTGCGCCGCGACCTCACGGCGTCGTACACGTCGGCGACCGCCACGATGCGCGCCGCCACGGGGATCGCCTCGCCGGCCAGTCCCTGCTCATACCCGCTGCCATCCCATTTCTCGTGATGGGACTCGGCGATCTCGATGCCCATCTGGAGGAAGGCGTTGCCCGGATACTGGGCCTGCACCGCCCTGAGCGTGTCCGCGCCGATCGTCGTGTGGCGTTTCATCTGCTCGAACTCCACGACCGAGAGCTTGCCCGGCTTGAGGAGGATCGCGTCCGGGACCGCCACCTTGCCGATGTCGTGGAGCGGCGCGGCGCGCGCGAGGGTGTCGGCGTACTGCTCGGTGAAGACCGCCGCGAAGCGCGGCGTCTGCGCCATCTCCACGGCCAGGATGCGGCAGTAGGCCGCGGCGCGCTCCAGATGCCGGCCGGTGTCGTCGTCGCGATACTCCGCCAGCTTCGCGAGCGCGAAGATGGTCGCCGCCTGCGCGCTGCCGATCTCCTCGACCTTCTCCTGCACACGGCCCTCGAGGTCGCGGTTGTGCCGCTCCACCTCGACCTGCAGGCTGCGCAGGCGCAGGTGGGTCTCGACGCGGGCGTACACCTCTTCGGCCTGGAACGGCTTGGTGACGTAGTCCACGGCCCCCAGGGAGAGCGCCTTCACCTTGTCCTCGGCCTGCGTGAAGATGGCGCTGACGAAGATCACGGGGATGTCCTGCAGCTGCTCGTCCGCCTTGAAGCGCTGGCAGACCTCGTAGCCGTCCATGTCCGGCATGTCGACGTCCAGAAGGACGAGGTCGGGCGGGTCGGCCTGGGCGGCCATCAGGGCATGCGCGCCGCTGAGCGCCGGACGCGGTTCGTAGCCCCGCGCTCCGAGCAGCTCGGACAGCAGCTCCAGATTGGCCACGGCGTCATCCACGATGAGGATGCTGGCCGCGGCGGCCGCGGGAGACGCATCCGGCGTCATGGGTGCCCCTGCTCCAGCACTCCAAGCACAGCCGCGTAGTCGAAGCCCGCGACGGCCTTCCGGAGCACCTCACCCGTCTCGGCGTCGATGGCGGCGACCTGACCGGCAAGGCTGAGCAGGCGGCCATGGCGAGCGCGCACCGCCGCCTCACGGATCTGCTCCCTGAGCTCCGCGGGCAGCGCGTCCATCATCTCGCGAGTCAGGGCGGGCGGCGCTGCGATGCCCGCCACCTCAGGCGGAGCCGCCGCGGCATACACGTAGCGCACCCCCGTCAGCAGGCGGATCTGCTCGAACAGCTCCGGCGCGCGGAAGGGCTTGGCCATGAAGGCGTCGGCGCCGGCCTCCAGCGCGTTGTTGCGGACCTCGTCCGTAGCGCTGGCGGTGAGCGCGATGATCTTTGCCTCGGCGCCTCCCGGGCACGAGCGGATGCGGCGGGTCGCGGCGACGCTGTCCATGTCGGCGACCCGGTATGCCATGATCACGAGCCGCGGGTGCCGCTGCGCGAACGCCGACAGGGCCTCGACGCCGTCGCCGGCGGCGAAGACGTCAAAACCGACCTCGCGCAGCATGTCGACGAGAAGGGTACGGCCGTCCGCGTCGTCCACGACCAGCACCCCGCAACGCGGCTGGTCGGCCTCGAGCCGCAGCACGAGGCGAGCCGTGGTCCTGGATTCGACGACCTCCGCGGTGACCGTCTCAAGAGGGATCTCGAGACGGAAGACGCTGCCCCGACCCACCTCGCTGGTGACGCTCAGGTCGCCGCTCATGATGCGCGCGAACTCGCGGCTGATGGTGAGGCCGAGACCTGTGCCGGAGCCACGCTGGCGGCCTGCCGTGGCCTGCTCGAAGGGCGCGAACAGAGCCTTCATATCCGCGGCCGCGATGCCCGGGCCGTTGTCCTCGACGAGGAACACGAGACGCGACACTTCCGCCCCTGCCTCCGAGGCCGAGGCGCGCAGCCAGACGCCGCCGGTGTCGGCGAACTTCACGGCATTGCCGAGCAGATTCGTGAGGATCTGGCGCAGCTTGAGCTGGTCGGCGACGACAAAACGCGGTACCCGGTCAAGCCCTTCCGCAGCGAAGGTCAGGTCCTTGGTTTCGGCGCGCAGGCGGTACACCAGGGCCAGATCCTCGAGCAGTTCGCGCAGGTCGAAGGCGGTCGGGTCCAGGTCCTGCCGTCCGGCCTCGACCTTGGACAGCTCGAGGATGTCGGTGAGGAGCGCCAGCAGGTGCTCTCCGCTGCGGTTGATGATCGCCACCCGGTCGAATTGCTGCGCGCTGAGCTGCGGGTCATGCTGCAGGAGCTGCGCGAAACCGATGATGGCGTTCAGCGGCGTGCGGATCTCGTGGCTCATGTTGGCCAGGAAGCGGCTCTTGGCGTTTGTGGCGGCCTGCGCCTGCAGCGCCAGGTCAGAGGCCAGCACGGCGGCCTCTTCCAGTCGGTGATTGGCGTTGCGCAGGCGCACCTCGATGTGCTTGCGCTCGGTGATGTCCCAGTTGGTGCCGATCATGTGCGTCGGCTGCCCGGCCTCGTCGCGCTCCACGCGGGCGAGGGCGCGGAGCGTGCGGATGGTGCCGTCCGGCCAGAGCACGCGGAACTCGGTGTCGAACTCCTTCTCGCCGCGCAGCGCCGCCTGGATCTCGTCGTCGCCGCGCTGCCGGTCGTCGGGATGGACCCCCGCCTGCCAGGCCTCGTAGGCGCCGCCGAACTGCTCGGCCGTGATCCCGTAGAGGGCGAACATCTGCTCGTCCCAGGTGAGCGTGTCGTTGACGGGGTCGTAGTCCCAGACGCCGACGCCGCCGGCGCGCGTGGCCAGCGAGAGACGGGCGGCGGCCTGCTGCAACGCCTCCTCGGCCCCCTTGCGTTCCGTGATGTCGAGCTCAGTGCCAGTCATGCGCAGCGGGCGCCCGTCAGCGGCCCATTCGGAGACCTTGCCCTGGTCCAGGACCCAGACCCAGTGCCCGTCCTTGTGACGGACGCGCGCCTCACAGGCGTAGATCGCCGACTCCCCGCGGAAGTGCGCTTCGAGGAGCTCGTCGGCGCGCTGCAGGTCGTCGGGGTGGGTGAGGCGCCTCCAGGTCTCGATGGAGGTCGGGGCGAGCTCGGCGAGCGTGTAGCCGGCGATGTCGGCCCAGCGCTCGCTGAAGATCTCCTCGCCGCTCTGCACCTGCCAGTCCCAGAGCCCGACGCCGGAGCCTTCGACGGCGCGGGCGAGGAGCTCTTCGCTCTCGCGCATGCGGTCCGCCGCCTGTTTGTTCGCGGTGACGTCGCGGTTACTCACGCGGCGGCCGAGCCACTGCCCGTCTTCACCATAGGCGGCGATGCTCCATTGGCTGATCCAGCGGATCTCGCCGTCGGGCCTGACGATGCGAAACTCAAGCTCCAGGGGGTGCTCCTGGGCGTGATGAGCGAGCCTGTCATGTTGTGCGCGTACTCTTGCCCGGTCGTCCGGATGCACGATCCGCAAGGGGAGGTCGGGGTCGGCCAGGAACTCGGCCATCGTGTGCCCCGAGATGCGCTCGCAGGAAGGGGAGACGTAGCGATACGCGCCGTCGGGACCCCGCCACGTCTCCCAGTTGTACGTGAAGTCCGCCACCGTGCGGTACTTCTCCTCGCTCACCCGCAGCGCTTCCTGCGCCTGCTTGCGCTCGGTCTGGTCGAGCATGACCGTGAGGAAGAACTGCTGCTCGCCGCTCTCGATGATCTCCCCGGAGAAGACGCCGTCGAGGACGGCGCCGTCCTTGCGCCTGACCTGGAGCTCGACATTGGCCACGCCGCCCTGCTCCAGCAGCTGGCCCGCCACGCCCTGCTGCTCTTCCGATTCGACGAAGAGCCCCAGCTCCCGGCTGGTCTGGCCGATGACCTCGTCGCGCGCGTAGCCGAGCATGGTGAGGAACGCAGCGTTGACGTCGATGAAGCGCCGCTCCGGCAGGCTGGCCACCGCCATCGCCGCCGGGTTGCTGCGGAACAGGCGGTCGAACTTCTCTTCCGACATCGCCAGCGCCGACACGTCCTTGGTCACGCCGAACAACGCCGGCGCGCCGTCCCACATGCCGGCCACCACGCGGGTCTCGACGGGGATCTCGGCGCCGCCCTTGGCGACCACGGGGACCGGGCAGTAGGCGGCCTCCCCGGCGAGCATGGCGGCGACGATCGCCCCCGCCTCCTCGCGGCGCGCCGCTGGATGCACGTCGAGGACCGGCAGGCCGAGGAGCTCGTCCTCGGTGTATCCGAGGCGGCGACAGACCGTCTCGTTGACGTGGATCATGTTGCCGGCGCCGTCGAGCACGAAGAGCAGATCGTCGATCGTGTTGAAGAAGGTGTCGAAGTTCTGCCGCCAGCGCGTCGCCTCGGCGGCCCCTTGCGCGAGGGTGCGGTTGGCCACGCCGAGCTCCTCGGTACGCGCGGCCACCAGTTCCTCCAGCTCAAGGCGGTGCTGCGCGAGCTCCTCCTCGAGCACGACCTTCTCGTGGACATCGGCGATCGTCATCAGGTAGACCGAGGGCACGTCGTCGCCGGCGTCCTGCGGCAGTCCCACAAGGTGCGCCCAGAAGTGGCCGGCGCCGGAGGAGCGGCCCGCGGCGGAGCCGGCGCGCTGCAGCCGCAGCTCGCAGCTCAGCAGCTCGCCGCTGCGCTGCAGCGCCCGCTGGCGCAGGTAGTACTCGTCGCGATCGGCGGCGAAGACGAAGACGCTGAACGGCTCCCCGACGAGCAGCTCGCGCTCCACCCCCAGCAGATGCGCGGCCGTGAGGTTGGCGTCGGCGACGATGCCCTTGTCGTTCAGGGTGAGGTAGCCGACCGGCGCCAGGTCGAACAGCTGGAAGTACTTCTCGCGCTGCTCCTGCAGCTCGAGCCGGCCGTGACGCAACTCCTCGTTCTGCATCTCGAGCTCGATCTGGTGCACGCGCAGCTCGTGGACGAGGGCGGAGAGCTCTTCGGGCACAGGTGCGGCGGCGGCGGCGGCGGCGGCGGCGGCGGCGGCGGCAGAGAGCCCGCCGAGGAGCCCCTCGGCCCGGCGGCGCAGGTCAAGGCCCGGAGCCGGAGTGAGCCCTTCGCCGTCTGTGCTGTCGTTCTTCACGGGCAACTCCTTTCCGGCCACGCCGGACCAGCGCCCGTGGGCGCCGCCGTCGCTGTCGAGAGATACGCACGGTCAGGACTCGCCCCAGGCACAGGGCGAAAGCGTCCTGCACGTATCATCGGCAGCGGGGCGTGGCAACTGGAGCTTCGGGCGAGGCGACGAGCACGGCTCGCGAGGTCCGCCGGAGTATACTCTGTCCGTGCGTAGGTGAGCCGGGAAGTCTGGTCGGCACCGGCGCTCGCCTGCACCGAGGGCGCCGGAGATGGCAACTGCCGGAGTCGCCCTCTTCTCGCGAGGGCCCGCCGGCTCGAGCGGAAGGGGCGAAGCGCCCGATGCCGACACCCACGGACTCCCCCAGCGCACGCTCTTCCCTCGCGCCCGGTCGCGCCACCCGCGCGAGGCAGTGGCTGGCGCACCACAAGTCCGTCCTCCTCATCGCGTTCGCGTTCACGGTGATGGCCGACCCGGTCTCGTCGGTCGCCTACGCCGTAGAGGCGGCGCTGCGCGCCCTGGGCGGGAACCTCTCGCTGCTGCTGCCCACGATGGCCGTGGTCATCGGCATCATCGCCGTCGTGATCGCCAACTACCACGACCTCGTGGGCCGCTTCCCGCAGGGCGGGGGAGCGGCCGCCGCCTCGGGCACGGCCTTCGGCGAGGGCTTCGCCTTCCTGCCGCTGGGCGCCCTCGTCGTCGACTTCGTGCTCACCATCGCCGTGAGCATCGCCGCCGGGGCGTCCGCGATCATCGCCTACTTCCCGGTGGCGCACACGATCCGCGTGCCGCTCGCGATCGGGCTGCTGCTGCTGGTCGCCGCGCTCACCTGGTTCGGCCACTGGGGCCGGATCCTCTTCGCGCTCATGACCCTGTCGTTCGTCGGCATCGGGACGGCGCTGCTGGTATCGGGCTTCGCCAAGCCCCAGGTCACCCTGCCGCCTTTCAGCGGCCACTCCTCCGGCATCGCCGCCGTCGCGGTGATGCTGGCGTTCCCGGTGGGCATGGCGCTGGCCACCGGCGTCGAAGCGCCCTCGTCGGCGATCGCCCAGCTGGGGCAGCTCGACGACGCCGGCCGCCGGTTTTTCGGCAGGGCGACCCTCTGGCTCACCCTGCTGATCGTCGGCGGCCTGACGATGGGCATCACGGCGCTCGCCGTGCGCCTCGGCATCGGCATCCCGCCGGCCAACAGCACGCAGATCGGCGACGTGGCGCGGGCGGCCGGCAGCCCCGGCCTCTTCGCCGCGTTCCAGGCGGCCAGCGCCGTCCTCCTGCTGGCCGCCGCGAGCTCGTCGTTCCAGGCCGGCCCCGGCCTGCTCAAGGCGCTCGCCCGCGCCGACCGCCTCGACGGCGCGCGGCTCGGCATCCTGCCGGCCTGGATGGGCCGCACCAACCGGCACCACACGCCCTACTGGGCCGGGCTCGTCTACCTGCTGGTGTCGGCCGCCGTGATCGTCGCCGCCGGCGCCCGCGACCAGGAGCTCGTGCTCTTCTACGCAGTCGCCGTGTTCCTGAGCTTCCTCGCCGGCCTGCTGGCGATGCTCAAGTTCTCGCTCGCCGAGCACAGGTGGAGGTGGGTCGTGGTCAACGGGCTGGGCGCCGTCCTCGTGGGGTTCACGCTCGTCGTCAACCTGCTGCGCGGCTACCCGCTGGTCTCGTTCGCCGCCGCGCTGCTCATCGCCGGCGCCTTCTACTGGCTCTGGGTGCGCGCCGGGCGGCCGCGCGGCGTCTCGCAGATCGAGCGCATCGTGGAGGCCGAGGTCGGCGAAGAGGAGTGACGCCCGACGGCCGCACGGAACGCGGGCCGCGTCACGAGGCCCCACCTTCCAGAGCGCGGAGCAGCGCTGCGTAGTCGAAGCTCGTGACGACCGCGTGCAGCCGCGCGGCCGTCTCGGCATCGATGGCGGCGACCTGCTCGGTCAGGCCGAGCAGGCGGCCATGGCGGGCACGGATCGCGGCATCACGGATCGCGTGCCTGAGCTCGTCCGGCAGCGCGTCCATCTGCGCGCGCGTGAGCGCCGGCGGCGACTCCGCGGTGGCCGTCTCGCGTTCGGCGGCCTCGGCGAGCACGTAGCGCACCCCGGTGAACAGTCTGATCTGCTCGAGCAGCTCGGCCTGGCGGAACGGCTTGGTCATGAAGGCGTCGGCGCCGGCGGCGAGGACGCTCTCCCTGACCTCGGCGGTCGCCTCGGCGGTGAGGGCGATGATCCTGGTGTCGGCCCCCTGGGGGCTCAGGCGAATATGGCGCACGATGTCGGCGCCCGCCAGATTGCGCGGATCGGCGCCGGTGACGACGACCTGCGGGCGCCACTTCGCCAGCGCCGCCGCGGCCGCGAACCCGTCGGCGGCCTCGACCACCTGGAAGCCCACGTCGGTCAGCACGTCCTGCAGGAGCCTGCGGCCGTCCGCGTCGTCGACCACGAGGACCGTGCACGGCGCCTGGTCGGGCTCGATGCGCAGCACGCGACGAGCACAGGTCGCCGCTGCCGCCGCCGCTGCCGCCTCGGTCCCGGTGGCCACCGGGACCTCGAAGCGGAAGACGCTGCCGGCGCCGACCTCGCTGGTCACGTCCAGCGTGCCGCCCATGGCCTCCGCGAACTGGCGGCTGATGGCCAACCCAAGCCCGGTGCCGGTCCCGCTCCGGCGCCCGGCGGCGGCCTGCTCGAAAGGCGCGAACAGCGCCGCCGTCTCCTCGAGGGCGATGCCGGCGCCGGTGTCCTCGATCTGGACGACCAGGCGTGAGGCGCCCGCATCCTGCGCGACGGCCCGGGCGCGGAACAGGATCCCGCCGGAGTCGGTGAACTTCACGGCATTGCTCAGCAGATTGGTGAGCACCTGGCGCAGCTTGAGCTGGTCGGCGACGACGTGGCGGGGCAGCTCGCCGAAGCCTTCGGTGGCGAAGGTGAGCGTCTTCGCCTGAGCACGGGCGCAGAAGACCAGCGCCAGGTCTTCGAGCAGCGCCGGGAGGTCGAAGGGCACGGGGTCGAGGCGCTGCACTCCGGACTCGACCTTGGAGAGCTCGAGGATGTCGTTGAGCAGCGCAAGCAGGTGCTCGCCGCTGCGGTTGATGATCGTCAGGCGGTCCCTCTGCCGTTCGGTGACGTCGGCATCGTGCTGCAGCACCTGCGCAAAGCCGATGATGGCGTTGAGCGGCGTGCGGATCTCGTGGCTCATGTGCGCCAGGAAGACGCTCTTGGCCAC
>CAIWHY010000366.1 GCA_903912585.1 uncultured Thermoleophilia bacterium
CCGCCGGCGCCACCATCTTCGGGCCGGCGGTGAACGTCAACACGACGAAGTCGCTCGCCTGGAACACGGCGCGCACCTGCGCGCTCGTGAAGCCGGTGACCGCCGAGGCCACCATCCCTGTGCACGTGAACGCGGGGATGGGCGTCGGCGGCGTCCCGATGACCCCCTACCCGCCCGCCGACGCGACGTCGCGCGCCTCGCGGGCCTTGGTCGACATCTGCAAGATCGACGGGTTGTAGGTGGGGATCGGGGATCCCCTCGGGATGGCCTCGACGCACGCGCTCGCCTCGGGCATGGGCGGGATGCGGACTGCCGGAGATCTGGTGGCCCGCATGCAGATGACCCGGGGCATGCGCCTTCCGCAAGCCAAGCAGTACGTCGCCGACAAGCTCGGCTGTTCGGTGCTCGACCTCAGCGACACCGTCGCAATGCACGACCTGCGCCGCGACCTCGGCCTCGGCCGCATCCAGGTGCAGGACCTCACGTATGCCGACCAGCCGGGGGCGATGGAGGCGAAGTTCCACATCGCCGACGTCCTCGACATCCCGATCAACTCGGTGGAGCGGTTCAAGGCGCACGCCGGACTGGACTGACATCAGGAAGCTGTCGGCGCCGGGCGGCCGGTAGGGCGGCGCCGCGGGCACGGCGGCATTCAAGCTCGGCGGCGGCCCGGTCGACAACATGCGGAGAGCGTACCGCGGCGCCTGGCGGCGCCGTGCGCATGGACTCAGAGCAGGAGCAGGTATGCAAAGACTCCCATCGCCGGCGACGCCGAGCAGGGCGCCCGTCGCGCGCGCGGACCGGAGGGTGACTTGACCGCCCCAGACGGCCGCACCCCGCGCGTCTTCATCGCCATCCCGACGCGCGACATGACCGCCGCCATCAGCGCGCGGCTCGCCCTGCTGCTCGTGGAGCTGGCGCGGCGCCCGGACGAGCCCATCATCGAGATCGTCCCCGGGTATCCCGTGGACCGCGTGCGCAACCAGATCTGCAAACGCTTTCTCGAGAGCGACGCCGACTTTCTGCTGATGATCGACGACGATGCGGTCCCGCCGGCGACCGTCCTCGAGATGGTCAAGCACGACAAGGACGTCGTCGCCGGCCTTTGCTACGCCTACCTGCCGCGCCTCGGTTACTACTCCGTGGCCTATCCCTCGGGGAACAGTGACGTGAAGGTGCCGCGCCTCGGGATCGGCGCCCAGATCGAGCACCAGGGCCTCATGGAGGTCGAGCTCGCGGGCAGCGCCTGCCTGCTCATCCAGCGGCGCGTCCTCGAGGCGCTCGAGCCGCCCCACTTCACGATGCTTCTCGACGACGACCGCCTGCTCATCAAGGACAGCGAGGACTTCACCTTCTGCCGCAAGGCCCGCAAGGCCGGCTTCTCCATCTGGCTCGACACCGACCAGCCCTGCAGCCACTACCGGGCCCTCGATATGCACGCCAGCGTGCACTGGGCGCAGGAGTACGCCGCCCGGCAAAGACTCGCAGAGCTCGACCTGTGAGACACGTCAAAAGAACCGGCAACGCCACGAGAGACGGGATCAGATGAGCATGAGCGACGCACAGGAGTTCCTGCGGCAGTTGGCCGCCGACCCCGCTCTGGCCGGGGAAGACGCCGCCGCCCACCGGCGGCTGCTCGTCGAGCTGGCCCGCGACCAGGGCTTCGCGGTCACGGAGCAGGACCTCGTCGAGGCGGCGCGGGCCGCACAGGAGGCCCCATATGGAGCGCTGGACGACGCGGCCCTGGAAGGGGTAGTCGCCGCCGGCACGAGCTTCGAGAACTTCAACTTCACCCTCAATTAGACGAAGGATGAGGGCATCTCCGGCGCTCGATGTGCCGAGCCCGCATCGCGCGCAGTGCGTTGCGCCGCGGAGGGTGCGTGAGCCCGGCGGCCCTGCCGCCGTCAAAGGAGAGACGTGGACACACAGCTTGACCTGAGCCGGCGCCAGCCGCTGCTGCCGCTGGGCTCGGACTTCCCAATGACCTTCTACGACGCCGCCCGGCTCGACCGCTACAAGGACGCGGTCCTCCAGGTGCTCGAGCGCACCGGCGTCAGGTTCGCCTCACCCAAGGCGCTCGCGATCCTCGAGGAGCACGGCGCGCAGGTGGATCGCGCGTCCGGGGTCGTGCGCTTCGCGCCCGAGCTCGTGGCGCGGGCCTTGGCGCGCGCGCCGCGCAGCTTCTGGCTGGGATCGCGCGACGGCACCCTCGACCTCGACCTTGCGAGCGGCGAGACCTACAACACGACCAACGGCTGCGGCACCGAGGTCGTGGACTGGCGGACCGGGGTGCGCCGCCAGCCGACGAAGGAGGATCTGGCGGCGATCACCCGCATGGTGGACTACCTCGGCTCGCTGCAGTTCTGGTGGCCCAACGTGGCCGCCGCCGACTGCGGCGACACGCACACCCTGCACGAGCTGGACGCGGCCTGGAACAACACCGCCAAGCACCTGCAGGGCATGGTGCAGGGCGAACGGGAGGCGAAGTACGCCGTGGAGATGGCGACGGTGATCGCAGGCGGGCCGGAGCAGCTTCGACGCCGGCCCCCGATGAGCGATCTCATCGGCACAGTCCAGCCGCTGGTCAACGACAAGGACGGCATCGAGGCGGCCCTCGTCTTCGCCGCCGCCGGCATCCCCGTGTGCTTCGTCACCATGCCCACGTATGGGACGACGGCGCCGGCCACCAAGGCCGGCGCCTACGTGATGGGCTTCGCCGAGCTGATCAGCGCCACGGTGCTCGTCCAGCTCGCGCATCCAGGCGCGCCCGTCATCCTCTTCCCCCTGCCGGTACACGCCGACCCGCGCACGGCCGCGCTCGTCACGGCTCCGCTGAACCACCGCGGCCTCTTCCTGCCCAGCGAACTGGTGCACCATTTCGGCCTGCCGGCGATGACCGGCTACGCCGGCACCGACGACGACCAACCGGGCACCTGGCTGGCGGCCGCCGAGACCGCACACACCGTCATGCTGGCCGGCATCGTCGGCTCCGAGCTGATGACCACCATCGGCCTCACCAACCGCTACCAGCTGTTCACGCCCGAGCACATGATGCTGGACGACGACCTGTACCACCGCGCCGCCAACGCCTTTCGCGATCTCGAACTGGACGAGGAGACGCTGGCGCTCGACGTGATCGACGCCGTCGGGCCCGGCGGTCACTTCCTCGGGCAGGCGCACACGCGCCGTCACATGAAGGAGACGGTCGAGCGCTCCGTGGGTCAGGAGATCGGCCCCGACGGCGTGCACTACCGCGATCCGCTCGAGGTCGCCCGCGAGCGCGGCGTGGACATCCTCGAGAACTACCGGCCGGAGCCGCTGGACGAAGCCAAGGCGGCGGAACTGCGGCGCATCGTGGCCGCGGCGGACGCGGAGCTGCGCGGCTAGGGCAGGTTGGTCGCAGCCCGGAGCCCGCCGTCGCGCCCGTGTCCGCGGCCAAGCCGGCCGCCGGCCGACATGTGTCGCGTCGCGCCGGCACCAGATCCGGTACCAGACTCGGCACCGGATTCGGCACGGGATTCGGCACCAAGTTCGGCATCAGACTCGGCACTGAATTGTGCGCCGCCCGGGTGCGAGTATCTCAGGCGTCGCCCGAGACGCCGCTGCCCGGCGCGCCGCCGCCGCTGCCGCTGCCCGGCGCGCCCGTGTCGCTGCCGCTGCCCGGCGCGCCAGCGCCGCTGCTGCCGTCGAGGTAGCTCATGATGAGCTGGCGCCAGATCTCGAAGGCCGGACCGATGTCCAGGCCGGGATCGGCCTGCATCTGCAGCGCGACGCCGTCGGCGATCGCGACCGTCAGCAGGGCCAGCGGCTCGAGCTTCGCGGGATGATCGGTGCCCGCCTGGGCGCCGAGCGCCCAGGCGTCCAGCTTGCGGTACCAGTCGAAGAGCGCGCTCAGATGCGGGCGCAGTTCCTCGTCGCGCAGGATGTGCGGGACGACCTCGTAGAACATCTGGTAGGAGCGCAGGTCCCGCGCATACGTCTGGTGCAGCTGGAAGAGCGCGCGCCGGCGCTCCTCCCCCGGGGGCACGCTGGCGAGCTCCTCGATCAGCTCGACGCTCTCGAGGTACATGACCGAATCGATGAGCGTCGAGATGAGCCCGGCCTTGCTGCCGAAGTGATAACGGATCAGGGCCGGGTTCTCGCCGGCCTCGGCGGCGATGTTGGCGAAGGTCAGCGCCGGGAAGCCGTCCCGGGCGAGCACGCGCTTGGCGGCCTCGAGGATGCGCGCCGCGGTCGGCGCCAGGCGCGGCGCCGGGTCCTCGATCGGTATCTCGTACCTCGCCACGCCCCGCCCCCTCCCATCGATCGTGCCCGGCATTCCTTGACAGCCCGGGCGCATCTGCTACTCTACCACCTTAATTAGTTATGTGACTAACTAACCCTTCCGATGGGACTGCCGACGGGACGCAGCCTCTTACCACCGACAGGAGGAGCAGGGTGAAACGCAACCTGCACGCCGGCCGCCTCGGGAGCGGCGGCCTCAGTCTTAACGTCTTCACCGACGCCGAGCTCGACGACATCCACTTCGCCACGCTGGAGGTCCTCGAAAGCACCGGCGTCTTCGTGGAGGACGACGAGGCGATGGACATCTTCAAGGATGGCGGCTGCCGCGTAGACCGCGAGACCCGCATCGTGCGGATCCCGGGCCACGTGGTGGAGGACGCCATCCGCTCCTCGCCGAGCCGGTACACGCTGTACGGCCGCGAGCCCAGGAACGACTTCGTCATGGAGCCGGGCCGCGTCGCCTTCACCAACTTCAGCGAGGGCATCCGGGTGATCGACGTGGAGACGGGCGAGTACCGCGATTCGACGCTGGCCGACATCGCCGACATCGCCCGTCTCAACGACTACCTCAGCGAGTTCGACACGCACGAGATCGCCGTGGGCGCCAAGGACGTGCCGCCGCAGACCGCCGCCGTGCACAACACCGAGGCGCAGCTGCTCAACACGACCAAGCCGATCGGCATCGGCCCGCTCTCCGGCATGGAGGCCAGGGCGATCTTCCGCATGTGCGCCGAGATCGTCGGCGGCGAGGACGAGCTCCGCGCCCGCCCGATCGTGTACGGCGGCGTCTGCCCGGTGAGCCCGCTCAAGCTGCCGCGCGACGCCACCGAGGTGATCATCGAGTCGGCGCGCTGGTGGATCCCCAACAACATCCTCAGCATGGCGATGTCCGGCGGCTCCGCCCCGGTCACGCTGGCCGGGACGCTCGTAACCCACAACGCCGAGGTGCTTGCCGGCATCACGCTGGCACAGCTCACAGAGCGCGGCTGCCCCATGATGTACGGCAGTTCGACGACGGCGATGGACCTCAAGCTCGCCGCCGCGTCGGTGGGCTCGCCGGAGATCGCGATGATCAGCGCCGCGGTCGCGCAGATGGCCAAGCGCTACATGATCCCCAGCTTCGTGGCCGGGTTGTAGACAGATTCCAAGCTCGGTGACGCCCAGGTAGGACACGAGAAGACCCTCACCGGACTAGTGGCAGCGTTGGCAGGCGCCAACCTGATCTACGGTGCAGGGATGATCGAGTCGGGAGTCACCTTCGATTGCGGGCAGTTCGTGATGGACAACGAGTTCGCGCGCATGATCAAGAGCGTCGTGGCGGGTATCCCGGTCACGGACGACACCCTGGCGGTGGAGGACATCGCCAAGGTCGGTCCGTTCGGGGATTTCCTCAGCCTCGACTCCACGCTCAAGCACATGCGCGAGCTGAGCCAGCCCGAGGTCCTCGACCGCCGCGTGCGCGAGGACTGGGAGGCACGCGGCTCCAAGGAGCTCTACACCACGTGCCTCGAGAAGGCTCGCGACGTGCTGCGCGAGTACCACCCCGAGCCCGTCCCGGACGACGTCGCGGCGCGCGTGCACGCGATCGTCGAAGAGACCGACCGCGCCGCCGGCGTCGCCTGAAGGAGGCAGTCACCGTGAAGGACCCACTCAAGCAGGCCGTCATCGACGGCAACATGGACACGGCGTTGGCCCTCACCCAGGCGCTCATCGCCACCGGGGCGCCGGCGCGGGAGGTCCTCGACGACGCCCTCCTGCCCGGCATGGAGGTCGTGGGCG
>CAIWHY010000367.1 GCA_903912585.1 uncultured Thermoleophilia bacterium
CGGGCGACGCTCGCGCCGCCTCGCGGGACCGGGTCGGGGCAAACGAAAGGGCGCCCCCCGTGCGGGAGACGCCCTGCGAACGCTTCGCTGCGGACTCTGGTCAAGCAGCCCGGCGTCTGCGCAGCAGAACGCCGCCACCGACCAGCGCGGCGCCCGCTCCGAACGCAAGGACGATGTTGCTGCCGGTGAAGGCGAGCTGGCCGCTCTGTTCGCCCGGCGCCTGGAGACTAGCCAGGTAGTCTTGCAGGACGCCCTTGATGGCGGAGTACTGCTCGAGGGCCGGGTTGTTCTCGACGTAGGCGAGGGCGGCGCGGATCTGCGCGGCCGTCCAGTTGCCGTCGATGGTCCCGTCCTGCGCATCCTTGATGATCGCGTTGATCGTCGCCTGCGACACTCCTGCCATGGCGACGGTCGAGAGCACGAGCACGAGAATGAGCGTGAGTACGATGGCTCCCAAGAGCTTTGCCTTCATTTCTTCACCCCCCTCTTCACGCGTGTGACGATACTGTGCTTCTTGGCCACAGCTTATATCACCCAGGCACGCCGGAAGCTACACTTAGTACTCCCGCCTCCCGAGGGCTCGTGCCGGTATAATCCCGCCGATGGAACCCCCGGTAAACACAGGCCGCGTTGCGCCACGCATACCGCTGAGGCTTCGCAACGTCGCGCCGGTCGTCCTGACGGTCGCCTGCGCCGGCGCCTTCTCCTTCCTCTCCGGCGGCTATATCTTCACGCGCAGCGCGCCGCTCGCCATCGCGTACCTTCTGCTGGCGGCTCTCTGGGTCTGGTTCCTCCGCCGGCGGTCGCGGCCGTCGCCCCTGTACCTGTGCGCTCTGGGCACGTTCGGGCTCTTCGTCGCGTGGGTGGGGCTGTCCGTCCTCTGGTCGCTCGGGCCCGACCTCTCGTGGATGGCGTTCGACCTGGCGGCGCTGTACCTGGTGGTCGCCGCCGTCCTGGGGCTGACGCCGGTGCGACGGTTGCAGTTGCTCGCCGCCGCCGCCGGATTCCTCGCTATGGCCGTTGCCGTGGCCGTATACGCGTATCTCGGCAAGGTGCTGCCGGACGTCGTCGCCAGCGCGCACACGTACGCACGGCTGGACAGCCCCATCGGCTACTGGAACGTGCTCGCCCTGATGATGATCATGGCGCTGATGGTCGTCCTGGCTCTCGCCGGAGACCGGCGCGTGCCCGCCGTGTGGCGCACGCTCGCCGCGGTGGCCGGCGTCCCGCTCTGCTTCACCTTCTTCTTCACGCTCTCGCGCGGCGGCTGGATCGCCCTCGCTGTGGCACTCGGCGTCTACTTCGCGCTCTGCACCACGCGGCTCGCCAGCCTCGCGACGCTGCTCGCTGTGGCCGCTCCCGTGGCGGCCGTGCTGTGGCGCGTGCGCGACCTCGGCACGCTGTTCCAGGCGACGGCCGACGACATCCTGCGCACGCAGCAGGGGCACATCCTGCTGCGCTACTCGCTCGCCGCCCTGGTGATCGCCGGCGGCGCGCAGGTGGGCGTCCTGCTGCTGGAGGACGGCCTGCCGTGGCCGCGCTGGTCGCGGGTCGCCGCCGGCGCCGCCGTCCGGGTGCTGCTCGTCGGCGGCGTCGGCGGCGGCTCGCTCGCCTTCGTCCAGGCGCGCGGCGGCGTCAGCTGGGTGAGGGCGAAGGTCCAGGCGTTCTCGGCGGGCAGCGACCAGACGAGTGCTGCCGAGGGTACGGTCCGGCTGGTGTCGATGAACACCGGGCGGCCTCCGCTCTGGCGCGAAGCGCTTGACCAGGCCCGCGTCGATCCGGTCGCCGGGAGCGGCGCCGGCACCTTCCCGTTCACGCACTACCGCTACCGCAAGGCAGGCGGCGTCGTCAAGCACGCGCACAGCGAGTGGTTCAACGTGCTCAGCGAGCTCGGCATCGTCGGGCTCGTGCTCTTCGTCACGGCACTGCTCCTCTTCGTCGCCACGTCGTTCCGCAACCCGCTGCGCGACCGCGGCGACCCCATGCGCTCGCTCGTGGTCGCGTTTCAGGCGGGCATACTCGCGTTCCTCGTCCACATCTCCTGGGACTGGGACTGGGGCATGGCCGCCATCGGGTTCGTCTTCTTCCTGTTCGTCGCGGTCAGCTCGTCGTACCTGGCGACGCGCGCCGGCGACGAGCGCCTCCGACTCACCCGGGAGCAGGCTAGGGAGGCGCCCGGCGAGGGGCAGGCTGCGCCGGAGACCCAGGTCGCGGCCGGAGGCGCCGCGGACTCGGCGGCGGACGTTGGGGACGCGGCCGGGGCGGACGCCGGCGATCCGGCGCCGGCGGCCGAGCGGCCGGCGAGACGGGGCCGCGTCCGCTGGCCGGTCAGGGTCGCGGCATCCGCGGCGCTCGTCCTGCTGGCGCTGAGCTGGACGTTCCCGTACCTGGCCCTGCGCGCGGCCAACGCCGCTCTCGCGGAGTCGGCCGGCGGCAACGTCGCCGCCGCCCTCAGCAACGCGCGCCACGCGGCGCGGCTCGATCCACTCGCCGTCGACCCGCTCCTGACGGAGGCGCTCGTACTCCAGCAGCAGGGCAAGAACGACGAGGCGCTCGCCGTCCTCGACAAGGCGCAGCGCCTGCAGCCCGCCAACTACGAGGTCTACTACGCGCAGGGGCAGCTGCTGCTCAACGTCTTCGGCCGCAAGGCCGCAGCCATCGCCGCGCTCAAGCACGCGCTGGCGCTCAACCCGCTCGATGCGCCGAGCAGCTCCGAGCTGCTGACGGCCCTCGGGCGCTAGCCTCTCGGAGGCCGGCGGGAGCCTGCCGCCGCCCGCCCGGCGATGCGTCCGTGAGCCTGCCGGACGGCTCCCGGCGCTGTGGTAGACTTCGCGCTGCGCGCCGCTCCTCACGCGACTCGGAGGTGTTCCCCAGCATGGATTCCGCCCCGATCGGCGTCGTCGGTACGGGCTATGTCGGGCTGGTCTCGGCAGTCTGCTTCGCTCATCTCGGCCACCGCGTGGTCTGCATGGACGTCGACGCCGCCAAGATCGAGCGCCTCAGGCAGGGCCAGGTGCCGATCTACGAACCCGGTCTCGACAAGCTCCTGGAGGACAACGCCTCGCGGCTCTCGTACACGACCTCCTACGACGAGCTGCTGGAGCAGTGCCGCATCCTCTTCATCGCCGTAGACACGCCGCCGTCGCCGTCGGGTGACGCGGACCTCTCCCGCGTGCAGCACGCCACCCGCGAGATCGCCAAGCGCGGCGGCGAGCGGCTTCTCGTCATGAAGAGCACGGTCCCGGTGGGGACCGGCGAGAAGGTCATGGCCGACCTTGAGGCGCTGGGCGCCGACAGCATGACCTACGCCTCCAACCCGGAGTTCCTGCGCGAGGGCGCCGCCATCCAGGACTTCCTCGATCCGGACCGCGTCGTCATCGGCTGCTTCCGCGAGGAGGACGGCGACCTCGTCGAGGCTCTGTACCGCGGCATCGACACCGACGTCGTGCGCACCAGCGTCCCCACGGCGGAGATGGTCAAGTACGCCTCCAACGCGTTCCTCGCCACGAAGATCTCTTTCATCAACGAGATCGCCAACGTGTGCGAGCAGGTCGGCGCCGACGTGCGCACCGTGGCTCACGGCATGGGACTGGACCACCGCATCGGCCCGCACTTCCTGCAGGCCGGGATCGGCTACGGCGGGTCGTGCTTCCCCAAGGACGTGGAGGCGCTCAAGCAGCTGGCGGGCAACAGCGGCTACCACTTCCAGCTGCTCAACGCCGTGATCGAGGTCAACGCCCTGCAGAAGCGCCGCGTGCTCGGCAAGCTCACGGCACACCTTCACAAGCTCCGCGGCGCCACCGTCGCCCTGCTCGGCCTCACCTTCAAGCCTCAGACCGACGACCTGCGGGAGGCGGCCTCCATCGTCCTCGCCGGCCGCCTCGTGCACGAGGGCGTGCACGTGCGCGCCTACGACCCCATGATCGCCGCCGGCGGCCATCCGCTGTTCCCGGGCGTCACGATCTGCGCGGACGCCATGGAGGCCCTGGGCGGGGCCGACGCCGTGGTCATCGTGACCGAGTGGCCCGAGTTCTCACGCCTCGACTGGGCGGCCGCCGCCAGGGTCATGGAGCGGCCGCTGCTCATCGACGGCCGCAACTTCGTGGACCCGGCCGCCGCCGTTGCCGCAGGGTTCGAGTACGAGGGCATCGGCCTGGGCGAGCCGTTCGCGGCTGCCGCCCCCGCGCCCTCGTGACGGCCGCCGTGGCCGTGCCTCGCAGCAGCCCCACCCAGGCCGTCATCCTCGTCGGCGGGGAGGGCACGCGCCTGCGTCCCATCACGTCGCGCGTGCCCAAGCCGGTCGCGCCCGTCGTGGAGCGCCCGTTCGTCTCCTACATCCTGGACAACCTCGCGCGTCACGGCGTCTCGCGCGCCGTGTTCTCCACCGGCTTCCTGGCGGAGGCGATCGAGGCGGAGATCGGCGACGGGTCCCGCTTCGGGCTCGAGGTCGCGTACGCCGTCGAGGACGAGCCGCTGGGCACGGCCGGAGCCATCGCCAACTGCGAGTCCAAGCTCCGCGCCGGCAACTTCTTCGTGTTCAACGGCGACGTCCTCAGCGACGTCGACCTCAGCGCCCTCGCCGCCCTGCACGTCGCGAAGGGCGGCATGGGGACCATCTTCCTCACGCCCGTCGAGGACCCGCGACGCTACGGCCTGGTGGAGCTCGACGACGAGGGGCGCGTCTCCAGCTTCCTCGAGAAGCCCAGCGACCACGAGGGCACGGCCCTCATCAACGCCGGCGTGTACGTGCTCGAGCCGGAAGTGCTGGAGATGGTGCCGCGCGGCAAGCTCTTCTCCATCGAGCGCGGCGTCTTCCCGCGTCTCGCCCAGGCGGGCTCGCTCTACGGCTACGTCGACCACGGCTACTGGCGCGACATCGGCACCCCGGACAGCTACCTGCAGGCGCACTTCGACATCCTCGAGAGCACGGTGTACACGGCGGTGGCCGAGGAGATGGGTTCGCAGTACCTGTACGTCGACGAGACGGCGCAGGTCGACCCCGGCGCCCGCGTCGTCCCGCCCTGCTACATCGGCGCGCGCGTGCGCATCGCCGCCGGGGCGCGCGTCGGTCCACTCGCGGTCCTCGGCGCCGGAGTCGTCGTCGGCGAGGGCGCGACCGTGCTCGAGACCGTGGCCCAGGCCGGCGTCGTGATCGGCGCGCACGCGCAGGTCGAGGGCAGCGTCCTCGTGCGCGACGCGTCCGTCGGCGCCGGGACGCAGCTGGTTGGCGCCGTGCTCGGCGAAGGTGTCTCCGTGGGGGCGGGCAACCGCCTCGCCGGAGGCATCTGCGTGTACCCCGGCACGTCGCTCCCGGACAATTCGATCCAGTTCTACGAGCAACTCCGCGGCAGGGAGGGTCCATGACGATCCCGGACGGCATCTTCAAGGCGTACGACATACGCGGTCTCTATCCGCAAGAGCTCGACGAGGACGCCGCCGAGCGCATCGGCTTCGCCCTGGCGCAGCAGCTGGACGCCACGAGCGTCGGCGCCGGCATGGACCCGCGGCCCTCGTCCAGGGGCCTGCTCGAGGCCTTCGCCGCCGGCGCCGCCGCGGGCGGGGCCGGCACGGTCGACTTCGGCCTCGTGCCCACCGAGATGGTCTACTTCGGCGTCGCCTCGCGCGGGCTCGGCGGCGGCGTCATGGTGACCGCGTCGCACAACCCGCCTCAGTACAACGGCATGAAGCTCGTCGGCGAGGGGGCGCTGCCGCTCAGCGGCGACCAGGGCATCCCCGAGCTCAAGCAGCGCAGCCAGGCGATCGCCGAGATGCCGCCGGCGGTGGCGGGCGTCGGCTACGAGACGGTGGACCTGTATCCCGCCTACGTCGAGCACCTGCGCGCGCTCGTCGACGTCTCTGCGCTGATGCCGTACCGCGTCGTGATGGACGCCGCCAACGGCGTCGCCGGCAAGCTCGCGCCGCGCGTCTTCGAGGGCACGCCGATCGAGCGCGTGGAGCTGTACTTCGAAGTCGACGGCACCTTCCCCAACCACGAGCCCAACCCGCTGCTCGAGAAGAACAGCCGCGAGGTGCGAGCCC
>CAIWHY010000368.1 GCA_903912585.1 uncultured Thermoleophilia bacterium
CCGCCGGCGAGGAAGTACGAGCTCGCCTTGAGCCGCACGAACTGGTGGTACCTCAGCATCAGCGCGTCGAGGGCGGCCTGGCTACCGCGCCGGTGGGCTTGGACCAGCGCGTAGTCGGCACTCTCACTGAAGGGTTGAGAGTTGCGCGACGTCCCGGTGGTGCGACTGCGGTCGGCTTGGCGCGCCATTGGTTGCCCCCACCTCCGCTCGTTTCCCCCTGCATAACCGGGACAAACGCCGCGTCCCGGCTGCTAGCGCGGCTTGTTGCGCAAGTCGTTCAACTTGCGCAAAGTCTCAAGGTCGACTTTATCCTCAAGCCGTGAGGGCATTGTAGTTGCTTCTCGGGCAGAGTCAAGAGCCTGCCCGTGGTGCTCGCCCAGACCGAGCTCCGCCGCGAGCTCCGGGGGCGTCATGCGCGTGACCCCCGCCCGCGCGGCGGTGCGCTGGACTTCCTGGTCGGCCGAGACGACCACCACGCTGACGTCCGCCGGCCGGCCGGCGATGCGTCGCGCGATGAGCGTGTCCGCCGTGTACTTGCCCCCGGCGAAGCAGACCTCGATGGGCGCGCCCTTTATCGGCGTCGAGGTCGTGCTGCGGGGGCCGTGCCCGTCGAAGACCAGCACGGCCGACGCGCCGCGGACCGCGGCGAACCCCGCGAGCCTGTCGGCGAGCCAGTCGCGGCGCGCGAAGATCTCTTCCTTGCCCGCGCCGCGGAAGAAGGCGTGCAAGACGTTGTAGCCGTCGACGATGTAGAGCGTGTCGGTCACGGCACGGGCGGCGCGCTGCCGGGTGCGACTGCGGCCGGCGGTGAAGCCGCGGCGGCGCGCTGACGGCGAGCCTCGAAGACGAACAGCGCCGCGGCCACGCTCACGTTGAGGCTCTCGACCGCCGGATCCATGGGAATGCGGGCGAGCGCGTCGCAGGTGCGCGCCACGAGCGGGCGCAGGCCGCGCCCCTCAGCGCCGAAGACGAGGACCACGCGACCGGTGAGGTCGAGGTCCAGGTAGGAACCGGGAGCCTCGCCGGCGGCGCCGTACACCCACAAGCCGGCGTCCTTGGCCTGCTTGAGGAACGCGACGACGTTGGTGACCTGGGCGACGGGCAGATGCTCCACCGTGCCGGCCGACGCCTTGACCGCCGCCGGCGTCACGGCCGCCGAGCGGTGGCGCGGCACCACGAGGCCGCCGGCCCCGGCCGCCAGCGCGCTGCGCGCCACGGCGCCGAGGTTGCGCGGGTCGGTCACCTCGTCGAGGACGACCACCAGGTCCGACGCCAGCACTTCCTCCTCCTGCGCGTATCGGAAGGCGTCGACCTGCAGGGCGACGCCCTGGTGGTCGCGGCTGCCGGTGAGCTCGTCGAGCTCGTGCGCGGCGACCGTCTCCACCGGCAGCGCTCGGGGGAGGGAACCGCGCAGCGACTTGAGGGCCGGCGCGGTCGCGACGAGCCTGTGGGCCCCCCGGCGCGCGCCGGGGGCGAGCGCCGACAGGGCCACGTTGCGACCGTAGATCCACTCCACGCCACTCATGACTTGCGCATGACCTGCGTGCCCTGCGGCGTGTCGCGCACGTCGAACCCGGCCGCCTGGATCTCGTCGCGCAGCCGGTCGGCGCTCGTCCAGTCCCTGGTCTCGCGGTAGTGGTCGCGCAGGACGCAGGCATACGAGGCGTCGCCGCACTCGAGGCGGTCGGCGTAGACGAGCGAGACGTCGTCCCAGCGTCCGTCCTCCGCCATCCTCACCGCCGGCATCATGGCCACGTCCCCGGTCACGCAGACGTCGCCGGCGGCGCCGGCCACGCTGCCGACGCTGGTCACGAGGCCGTCGGCGCCGGGCGCGGGCACGAGCAGCGCGTCCAGCGAGTCGAGCAGCACCTCGCGCACGGCCTCCAGGGCGCCGCTGTCCAGCGGCGCCGCGCCGCGATCGACCTCGGCGAGATAGCGGTGGGCTTCGCCGACGAGCGCGAACAGCTCGCCGATGGCGGCCGCGGTGTTGAGGTCGTCGTCCATCTGCTCGGCGAACGCCATGCGCGCCGTCTCGGCGCGCAGCGACAGGTCCGGCCATTCGCCCTGCGTCGCGGCCCGGGCCGCGTTGGCGATGCGGAACTCGAGCTCGGCGAGGGCGTCGGCGAGGCGGCCGTAGGCGGCCCTCGCCTCGTCGAGCTTCTCGGTGGAGAACTCGAGCGGACTGCGGTAGTGCGTCGTGAGGAAGTACATCAGCACGACCGCCGGCTCGTAGCGATCGAGCACCTCGCGCAGGAGGAAGATATTGCCGACGCTCTTGGCCATCTTCTCGCCATCACTGCGGATCATGCCGTTGTGCATCCACACCTTGGCGAACGGCAGGCCGGCGGCCTCGCTCTGGGCGATCTCGTTCTCGTGGTGAGGAAAGATGAGGTCCCGCCCCCCGCCGTGGACGTCGAAGCCGGCGCCCAGATAGCGCAGGCCCATGGCCGAGCACTCGATGTGCCAGCCCGGACGCCCCATGCCCCACGGACTGTCCCACGCCGGCTCGCCGGGCTTGGCGGCCTTCCAGACGGCGAAGTCGAGCGGGTCGGCCTTGCCGGGCTCGGCGTCGACGCGCACGCCCTCCTCGAGCTGGTCGATGCGCTGCTTGCTGAGTTTGCCGTACTCGTCGAAGCTGCGCACGCGAAAGTACACGCTGCCGTGCGCCGGGTAGGCGTGGCCCGAGCTCACGAGCTGGCAGACGAGGTCGATGATCTCGGGGATCGTCTCCGTGGCGAGCGGCTCCACGTCCGGGCGCGCGATGCCGAGCCGGTCGGTGTCGGCCACGTAGGCCGCCGTGAACTCCTCCGCGACCGCGCTCGCCGGGCGCCCCTCGGCGTTGGCCTTGGTGATGATCTTGTCGTCGACGTCGGTGATGTTGGTGACGAGCGTCACGTCCAGCCCCCGCCGCCGCAGCCACGAGCGCAGCACGGCGAACACCACGTAGGGGCGGGCGTTGCCGATGTGGACCAGGTTGTAGACGGTGGGCCCGCAGGCGTAGATGCCGGCCTTGCCCGGGTCGCGCGGCGCGAAAGGCTCCTTCTGCTGGGTGAGCGAGTTGAACAGGCGGATCACGATGCGTCTCCAGGGGTCGTCGTGGGCTCGCCGTGAGCCTTCCCGGCGAGGGTGGCGTCGAGTCGTGCGAGCGTCTCGTCCCGGCCCAGAGCGGCGAGCACGAACGGCAGCTCCGGCCCGTGCTCGGCGGACGTGAGGGCGATGCGCAGCGGCATGAGGAGGTCGCGGGCGGCGTAGCCGGTGCCTTTGCCCCAGGCGCGGTAGGCCGCGAGCAGGTCATGCGCCGCCACGAGCGGCAGCCAGTCCGCCGCAGATGCGCGCAGTTCGCGGAACGTGGCGAGTTGAGGCGCCGCGGCGGCGGCTTTGGCCGCCATCTCCGGCGCCGCGTCCGGCGGCTGCAGGACCGCGGCAGCGAGGGCCGGCGCCTGGCCGTAGGCGACGAGCGACGGCTGGAACGCGGCCGCGAGGGCGGCGGCGGTCTGCGGCGGCGTGCCCGGCTCGAGCCGCTCGGCGAAGCGGCGTTCGTGCTCCCGCGGATCCAGCGCCATGATGTACTCGTGATCGAGCCAATCGAGCTTGGCCTGGTCGAACACGCTCGGGCTCGGCGACAGGCGCGAGGGCTCGAAGTCGGCGACCATCCGCTCCCGGCCGATGAGCTCGTCCTCGCCGTGCGACCAGCTGAGCAGCGCCAGGTAGTTGGTGAGCGCCTGCGGCAGGTAGCCGAGCTCGCGGAACTCCCCCACCGAGGTGGCGCCGTGGCGCTTGGAGAGCTTGGCGCCGTCGGCGCCCAGCACCAGCGAGTGGTGCGCGAAGCGCGGCGGCCCGGCGCCGAGCGCCCGGAACAGCAGCAGCTGGCGGGCGCTGTTGGTGAGGTGATCGTCGCCGCGGATCACGTGCGTGATGGCCATGTCGCGGTCGTCGACGACCGAGGCGAAGTTGTACGAGGCCGCCCCGTCCGAGCGGACGATGATGAAGTCGCCGATGGCGTCCTGCCCACGACGACCGCGCCGCGGATGAGGTCCTCGACGACGATGTCGCCGGCCGGGACCTGGAAGCGCAGCGCCGCGGGCTCCCCGGCCGCGCGGCGCCTGGCGACCTCGGCCGCCGGCAAGCCCAGGCAGCGGCGATCGTAGCGCGGCGTGCGGCCCTCCGCATGCGCCGCCGCGCGCAGCTCCACCAGGCGCTCCTCGGGGCAGAAGCAGGAGTAGGCGGCGCCGGATGCGAGCAGCTCGCCGGCGGCGGCCTCGTAGCCGGCGCCCCGCTCGCTCTGGCGGTAGGGGCCGCACGGGCCTCCGACGTCCGGCCCCTCGTCCCAGTCGAGCCCGAGCCAGCGCAGGTCCTCGAGGATCGCCTCCTCGTGGCGGTCCTCGCTGCGCGCCGCATCGGTGTCGTCCACGCGCAGCACGAAGACGCCGCCGCAGTGGCGCGCGTACAGGTAGTTGAACAGCGCCGTGCGCGCCGAGCCGACGTGCAGCGTCCCCGTGGGGCTCGGCGCGAAGCGCACTCTCACCTTCGACTCAAGGGCTATGGACATCCCCGATCAGGCCGTTTCTCCTGCAAAACCGCTTCAGTCTATCACCTGCCTCGGCGCCGACGCCCTCGCCAGGAGAGCCGCGACGGGGCTGCCGCGGGTTGCTATGCTACGCACGCCGGCTGATGGCCCGGCGGCCGGCCGCGAGCCTGCGCCCGGCCGCGCGCCGGCGCCGAGACGCGAGCCGGGGCCCGGCCGCGACACCATCGCAGGAGGGACGAGTGCCCTACGACCAGCGCCAGACGCCCTACCTGGACGCCGCGCTCCGCTACCGCGCGCGCGGCTTCACGCCGTTTCACACGCCCGGGCACAAGCTCGGCAAGGGGGCGCCGGACGGCCTCGTGGAGCTTCTCGGCGAGACCTGCCTGAGCGTCGACATCGCCATGGCCGGCGGCGTGGAGGACACGCGCGAGTCCACCCACCTCATCAGGCTCGCCGAGGACTACGCGGCCGAGGCCTGGGGCGCCGACCGCACCTGGTTCCTCGTCAACGGGTCGACGAGCGGCATCCACGCCCTCGTGCTCACGCTCTGCGGGCCCGGCGACACGGTCATCATCCCGCGTAACGCGCACAAGTCGATGCTCGCCGGCCTGATCTTCTCGGGGGCGATGCCCGTCTACCTCGAGCCCGCCGTCGACCCGCTGTGGGGCATCCCGCTCAACGTCCCCCCCGAGGCCGCGCGTGCCGCGCTGGCGGCGCACCCCGAAGCGCGGGCGGTCTTCGTGACCTCCCCCACCTACAACGGCCTCTGCGCCGACCTGGCGGCGATCGCCGATCTGGCCCACGCCGCCGGCGTGCCGTTCGTGACCGACCAGGCGTGGGGACCGCATCTGCGCTTCTGCCCAGAGCTTCCCGTGGACGCCATGACCGCCGGCGCCGACGCCGCCGTGGTGAGCACGCACAAGCTCATCAGCGGCATCACGCAGACGTCGGTGCTGATGGCGCGCGGCGAGCGCATCAACCGCGCGCGCCTCGACGGGATGGTGCATCTGACCCAGAGCACGAGCCCGCAGGTGCTCATGTACGCGAGCGTCGACGCGGCGCGGGCGCAGATGGCCACCGAGGGCGACGCGCTGTGGCGCGGCGCCCTCGAGCTGGCCGTCTGGGCACGGGCCGAGATCGCCGGCCTCCCGGGCCTGCGCTGCCTCGGCGACGAGGTCCTCGCAGAGGACGGCGTCGTCGCCTTCGACCGTACCCGTCTCACCGTCTCCGCCGGCGACCTCGGGCTCACCGGCTTCGAGCTCGAGACGGCCCTGCGCGACGACTACGGCATCGCCGTCGAAGCGGCGGACCCACTGAACATCGTCCTCAACGTGACCTACGGCGACTCGCGCGCCGACGTCGAGCGACTCGTGGCCGCACTGGCCGGCTGCTCGGCGCGCCTCGCGCACCGGGCCGGCGCCGGCGGCTCCGCCGCCCCGGCCGGCCTCCTCGGCCGCGCCCCGGCCTTCACGCGGCAGATGCTGTCGCCGCGCGCCGCGTTCTTCGCGCCCTCCGCGGCCCTTCCGGTCGCGGCCTGCGCCGGCCGGGTGAGCGCCGAGATGGTCACCCCGTATCCGCCGGGCATCCCCGTCCTCGGGCCCGGCGAGCTCATCTCCGACGAGATCGTCGCCTACCTCCTCGAAGCGGCGGCGAAGAGCCTCAAGGTCCACGGCCCGGAGGACCGCGCCCTGGGCACGCTGCGCGTCGTCCTCTGACGCTTTAGTTCCGCGCGCCGCGCGCCGACAAGGGTGCCGAAGGAGTCGTGCGCCAGCGGGCGAAGACTCCTCCGCGAATCCCCGACCTCGAGGAGGCACCGTGCAATCGCGCAGGATCCTGGCTCTCGTTCTGGCGCTCGCAGCGCTCACGCTCACGGCCGCCGCCTGCAGCGCCAGCGTGTCGACCGGCAGCAGTGCCAGGCCCAGCAGCGGCGCCGGCAAGACCTACACCAACGCCCAGTACAAGTTCAGCATCACGCCCGATCCGGTGTTCGAGCAGGGCAAGGCGAACGACACCAGCGCGGCCGGTTCGAGCGCGGTGTTCGACATCGCCTTCGCGGACGCGAATGGCACCAAGGTGGGCGGAAGCACCGTGGACGGCGTCCAGGTCTCGGTCTACAAGCTCACGCGCGTGCTCAAGGCGAGTGAGATCCCCAAGCTCAAGAAGGAGTTCGCGGGAGTCGTGAACCAGCTCATGAGCGGGCTCACCGCCGGCAAGATCGTGCAGCCGCTGAGCCTCGCACAGATCAACGGCGTGCCCGGTTTCCGCCTGGCCTACACGTTCAAGAAGGACACCACGGAGATCGCCGCGATCACGTACTTCCTGATCAAGGGGCAGTACGAGTACCAGTTGACGGGGCAGGCGAGCCAACAGACGTGGCCGGCGCTCAGCCCCAAGCTCGAGTCGACCGTCAAGTCGTTCACCGTCCAGTAACGACGCGCGGCGCGGCGACCGCTTCGCGCCCGGCCGCACGACAGACGCCCGCGGGCGCGGCCTCTTTCCGGCCGCGCCTGCGGGCGTCTCTGCAATCGGGCGCGCTTCAGGCCTTCTTGATGCCCAGCGACGTTGCCGTGAAGAGCGGATCGAGGGTGAGGCCCTTGGCCTCGATGGCCGCGCGCCCGCCCTCCTCGCGATCGACGACGCAGAGCAGCGCCGGCACCACGAGCCCGGCCCCGCGAAGCTTGTCGGCGGCCATGAGCGCGGCGCCGCCGGAGGTCACGATGTCCTCCACCATCACCACGCGCTGCCCGGCCACGGCGCGCCCCTCCATGGCCTTGTTGGTGCCGTAGCCCTTCTCGCCCTTGCGCACGATCACGAACGGCTTGCCGCAGGCGAGTGAGACCGCCGTCACGACGGCGACGGCGCCCAGCTCGGGTCCGGCGAGGATGTCGAAGGGCTCGTAGGCCGGCAGCTTCTGTGCCAGGCCGGCGGCGATGTCGCGCAACAGGTCCGGCTGCGTCGAGAAGAGGTACTTGTCGAGGTAGAACTTGCTCCGGCGCCCGGAGCGCAGGAGGAAGTCGCCCTCCAGATAGCTGGCGTCGAGCAGGCGCTGGCCGAGATCGCTCACCGGGCTCCCTTCGTCGATCGTTGACGCGGCGTCACGTGCCGCCGATGGCCATCCCCTCGATGACCACGGACGGGGTGAAGATGCTGCCGCCCGGCACCCAGCGAGCGTCGTCGCCGAGAGCCGTGACGTTCATGAGCATGCTGATGATGTCGCCCGCGAGCGTGACCTCGTGCACCGGGGCGGCGAGCCGCCCGTTCTCGACGAGGATGCCGCTGATGCCCACGGAGAACTCGCCCGAGATGGGATTGGCGCCCGAGTGGACGCCGACGGCGTCGGTCACGATGACGCCGCGCTCGAGGCCGGCGATGATGTCGGCGAGCGGCGTCACGGGGCCGCCGACGACGAGATTGGTGGGCCGCACCGACGGCAGGCCGGCGTACCCGCCGCGGATGCCGTTGCCGGTGGAGCCGCGGCCGGCCTTGCGTGCCGTGTAGGCGTCGTAGAGGAAGCCCTGGAGGACGCCGCCGCCGATCAGCGGGGTGCGGCGGCAGGGCGTGCCCTCGCCGTCGAACGGCGCGCTGTCGAGACCGTCGGCGCGCACGCCGTCGTCGTCGAGCTGCAGGAGTTCGCCGGCCACCCGCTGGCCCTCGCGGCCGGCGAAGAGCGAACGGCCCTTCTGGACGGCGTCGGCGGTGAGCGCCGAGCTGAGCACGCCGAAGAAGGCGGCCGACACGAACGGGTCGAGGACGACCGGCACCTTCATGGACGCGCACTTGCGGGCGCCGAGCAGCCGGCAGGCCCGTTCGGCGGCCTCTCTGCCGCAGCTCTCGGGATCGAGGTCCTCGAGGGCGCGGCCGACGGTGTACGAGTATCCCGTCTCCACCTGGCCGTCCTCTTCCGCGAGCACGTAGGCGAAGGCGTAGCACTGGTTGGAGCGGTAGCTGCCGCGCACGCCCGAGGTGCTGGCGATGAACACCTCGCCGTCGCCGTCGGCGTACATCGTGTCCTCGACGGTCTTGACGCGCGGGTCGGCGGCGAGCGCCGCGGCCTCCACGCTCACGGCGAGCTCGATGCGGCGCTCGTCGGTGGCGGCGGAAAGGCGCGCGTCAAAGGGATGCACGTCGGCCGGCGGGCCGCCCGGGGCCGGCAGCGCCGCGAACTCGTCCGGATCGCTCACGGCAGCGTTGGCGACCGCTCGCGCGACCAGCTCGTCGAGCGCCGCGTCGCCGAGGTCGGAGCCGTAGGCGTGACCGACGGCGCCCTCGCGAAAGACGCGCACGCCCACGCCCTGCCGCTGGGCGGCGGTGATCTGCTCGACCTCCTGGCGGTACACCTTGAGGCGGCGCGACGTAGAGCGCTCGCCGTACACTTCCACTTCGCGCGCGCCGCGCGCCCGCGCGCGCTCGAGCACGCCGTCGAGGATGTCGAACATCAGCCCGTGCCTCCCACGGTCATCTCGGCGATGCGCAGCGTCGACTGGCCGGTGCCCACGGGCACGCCCTGGCCGTCTTTGCCGCAGATCCCGGTCTTGACCTCGAAGTCGCCGGCGATCATGTCGATCTTCATGAGGATGTCGATGCCGTTGCCGACGAGCGTGGCGCCGCGCAGCGGCGTGGTGAGGCGGCCGCCCTCGATGAGGTAGCCCTCGGCCACGCCGAACACGAAGTTGCCGCTCGCCGGCTCGACCTGCCCGCCGGCGAGGCTCTTGGCGTAGAAGCCCTTCGGCGTGGCGGCGATGACGTCGGCGGCGAGGGCGTCGCCGGGGGCGATGTACGTGGTCGTCATGCGCGGGATGGGCACGTGCCGGAACGACTGGCGCCGGCCGTTGCCGGTGGGCGCCGCGCCGGCCTCGCGGGCGCGCAGGCGGTCGTAGAGGTAGCCGGTGAGCCGGCCCTCTTCGATCACCAGCGTCTTCTGCGTGGGCACGCCCTCGTCGTCGAACGCCTGGGAGCCCCAGCCGTTGGTCAGCGAGCCGTCGTCGTAGGCGCTCACGATGGGCGCCGCCACGACCTCGCCGAGCTTGCCGGCGTAGATGCTCGCGCCCTTGGCGATGGCGTCCGCCTCGAGGCCGTGACCGCAGGCCTCGTGGAAGAGCGTGCCGCCGAAGCCGTTGGCCAGAACGACGGGCATGGCGCCGATCGGCGCCGGGCGGGAGTCGAGCATGGCGATGGCCTTCCCGGCGGCGGTGGCCGCCACGCCCCGCGCGATCTCCTCGTCCACGAGCTCGAAGCCGGCGCTGCCGCCGACGGTCTCGTGGCCGGTCTGGATGACGTCGCCGCGCCGGGCGACGACCTGGGCCGTGAAGCGCGTACGCGTGCGGTCGTCCAGGACGAGATCGCCGAGCGAGTTGGCGATGAGCACGCGCTGGCGCGTGTCGCCGTAGCCCACGGTCACCTGCACGATCTCGGCGCCGGCGGACCTGGCGGCCTCGTCGCCGGCGCGCACGAGCAGGGCCTTCCGCGCGACGGCCACCGACTCCGGCGGGATGGCGACCGGGTGGCGGCCGCGATCGCTGCGGACCGCGCCGAGGTCGACGACCGCGGGGCCGCCGTCGCCGCTGCGCACCGCCGCCGCCACGGCGTCGGCGGCGGCGAACAGCCCGGCTTCGTCGACGGCGTCGCTGTAGGCGTAGAAGGTGTGCTCCCCGGCGAGCAGCCGGACGGCGGCACCGAGCTCGCGGCCGCCGCTCGTCGCCTCGATACGGCCGTCCTCGAGGCGCAGTCCGAGGCTGTCGCGGTCCTCGACGTAGACCTCGGCGAAGTCGCCGCCGCGCCCGAGGGCGCGGCGCAGCGCCGCCCGGAGCAGGCCGGCGTCGAAGCTCGCGAGGTCCATCAGGCGCCGGCCACGAAGGCGCGGCGCACGTCGGCGGCCGCGGCCGTGATCGGCGCCGCCCCCGGATCGCCGGCGGAGAGCGTGAGAGTGCTGCCGTCGGCGAGACCGATCTGGACGGGCGCCGGCGCCGATGACTGGGTGCGACGCCGCCACCAGAGCACGGCGGCGGCGCCGATGGCC
>CAIWHY010000369.1 GCA_903912585.1 uncultured Thermoleophilia bacterium
GCCCTGGTGCGCGACCGCGCCCCCCGTCTGGCTTCGGCCTGCGGTCTCGAGCCGGTGCCGCTGCGCCGGCTCGTCCTGTGCCAGCTCTCGGCCCTGCTCAGCACGCTCCTGGCCGTGCGCGACCGCTATCGTCCGGCGCGTCCGCGCCCCGCGGCAGCGCGCACGAGCCGATGAGCGACGGATCGCCGTCGCGTGGCGAGGAGTATGCGCTCGCCTGCGAGGTGAGCGCCGCCATCACGTCGTCGCTGGTCCTCGAGGATGTGATGGCGACCGTGGCGCGACGCATCGCCGAGGCGCTCGACGTGTGGGAGTGCGACCTGTACGAGTACTACCCCGCCAGCGAGACGATGATCGCCACGGCGTGCTGGGCGCGCGCGAGGACGCCGGAGGACGTCGCGTGGATCGGCACGCGTGTCGACGTGAGGGAGTGCCCGGCGTATCGGGACATGTTCCGCGACCAGGCGTTTTGCGAGGCCTACGCAAGCGAAGAGAGCGATCCCGTCGACGACGCCCTCATGCGGAAGTGGGGTGAGCAGGCGGTGATCTCCTTCCCACTCGTCTTCGAGGGATCGGCGATCGGCTGTCTCGAGCTGGTCGAGAAGCGCGAGGTGAGGCGCTTTGACGAAGCCGACAAGCGCCTCATCGCCCTGCTCGCCGCGCCGGCCGCGGTCGCGATCCACAACGCGCGCGTGTACCGCCTGTGGGAGGAGGAGAACCGCCACCTCGCATCGCTGCTCGACTCGAGTCGCGCCTTGAGCTCCACGCTCGATCTCGACGACCTGCTGGCGCTGGTCTGCCGCACGGCCGCAGGTGCTCTCGAGACGGCTCTCTGCGTCATCTACGAGTACGATCGCCGGCACGACGCGATCGTCTGTCGGGCCCTCTACGAGGTGGCCCCGACGGAAGAGGCTGGCGCGCGCCCCGGGATGAGTTGGCTGCTCGACGACTACCCGTCGGTTCGCGTCGTGCTCAACGGCGGCCGGATCGTGGAGGAGTCCATCCGCGGGCCCCGCCTCGCGGAGGACGTGCGCGCCTCCATGGAGGAGTGGGGCGCGAAGTCGTGGCTGAGCGTACCGGTCTCATTCAACGACGAGCCTGTCGGCATGCTCGTGCTCATGGAGACCGAGCGCGAGCGCCGGTTCTCGGCCAAGGAGATCGACCTCGCCCGCGGGCTCGCGGAGCAGGCCGCCGCCGCGATGCACCGCGCCCGGCTCTATCGCCGCGAGCAGTCCCAGAACGATCGCCTTCGGGCCCTGCTCGAGAGCAGCCGGGTCCTCGCCGGTTCTCTCGACGTGACGAAGGTGCTGGACGAGCTGCGCGCCGGGGCCGCGGGCCTCTTCGGCGCGCAACGGGTCGACGTCGACGTGGCCCTTTCTGGCGACGACGGCCGGTACCTGCCTCTCGCCGCAGTGCTGGCGGAGGCTGCGGACGGCGAGGGCGGCACGGACGAGCAGGGGCCGGACGTGCCGCTGGACGAGTTGAGCGCGCGGGTCATGAAGCGCCGCGAACCAGGTCAGGAGAGCACCGGCGACCTGTGCCGCGTGGTGGTGCCCCTCGTCCTTCAGGGCGAGGCGCAAGGCTTCGTCGACGTCCGGCTCAAGGGCGGTCACGAGCTCGGGCGCGATGAGATGGGGCTGCTTCAGATCCTCGCCGGCCAGACCGCGGCGGCGATCGTCAACGCGCGCCTGTACAACACCATCGAGCGCCAGGCGATCACCGACGGCCTCACAGGCCTCTACAACCACCGTCACTTCTACGAGCGCCTGAACCAGGAGTTCGCGCGTGCCCAGCGATACGGCCTGCCGCTATCGCTCCTGATGATCGACATCGACGACTTCAAGCACTTCAACGACCTCTACGGTCATCCTGTCGGCGATCTCGTGCTGGCGGAAGTCGGCCGCATCCTCTCCGGGCAACTCCGCCGCGGAGTCGACCAGGCGGCGCGCTACGGCGGCGAGGAGTTCGTCGTGCTCCTGCCCAACACGTGCCGTGACGGCGCCCAGGTCGTCGGCGACCGGCTGGTACAGCAGATCGCCGCCTTGACGCGCGCCGCCGCGGGAGTCGTGCCCGAGGGCGAGGAGGATGCGCGCTCTGTGGGCGAGCGCATCCGCCAGCGCATCGCCGGCGCGCAGATCCCCGGCATCCGTGACGGCTCGGAGCCTCACGTGAGCGTGAGCGTCGGCGTGGCCGCCTACCCCGGCGCTGCCGGCGGCCCCGCGGAGCTCGTGCGCAACGCCGACAAGGCGCTCTACGTGGCCAAGCGGCTCGGGAAGAACCGCGTGGAGGTGTTCGACGCGTGAGCCGCCCGGGCGATCCCTTCGAGACGGCCTACCGCGTAGGCACGACGCTTTCCGCTTCGCTCGACCTCGACAAGGTCCTGGCCTCGATCGCGCGCCAGGTGGGCGAAGCCATGGACGTGCGCTGGTGCGATATCAATGAGTACGACGCCGATGCCGGGACGATGACCTACGCGGCGGTGTGGTCGGAGCAGCTGCGCCGGGAGGACACCGACTACGTGGGCACCGTCGTGAGCATGGCTGAACGCCCCGAGCGCGATGCCGTGATCCGCAAGGGAGACATCCTCGAGACCTACTTGGATGATCCCGGGCTCGACCCGCGCGAGCGCGCGGTCATGGAACAGTACGGCGAGGGGGCCGTCCTGGAGATCCCGCTCGTCTACGGCGGCGAGCCCCTCGGCGTGCTCGGCATCGTCGACGCGCGGCCCGAGCGCCGGTACGCCGAGGCCGACAAGCAGCTCTTCCGCCTGGTCGCGCAGCCGGCCGCCATCGCCATCGGCAACGCGCGCGCCCACCGCGCGCAGCGCGAGCGCGCACGCAGCACGGCGGCGCTGCTCGACTCGAGCCGCGCGCTCGCCGCGACCCTCGACGTGGACGAGGTGCTGGCGAGGGTCGCGCAGCTCGCGGTCGAGGTCTCCGGCGTCTCGCAGAGCGCGATCTACGAGTACCGTGCGGAGAGCGACGCGCTGGTCTACAAGGCCGAGTGCCTGGCGGAGTCGGCGCCCGAGGGGGCGTCTCTTCAGGAGGTGGGGGCCGTCTACAAGATGAACGAGTGCCCCCACGAGCGGGCCGCCCTGGCCGCCATCGGCGCCGTCGAGGAGTATCTCTCCGACCCCGGGCTTGACCCTCTGCGGCGGCAGGTGATGGAGGAGTTCGGAGAGGCCACGAGCCTGACGCTCCCATTGCGGTTCGGCGAGTCGCCGGTGGGGCTCCTGCGGTTGTACGAGCTCGATAGGGAACGGCGCTTCGAGCCCGCCGAGATCGACCTCCTGGAGGCGCTCGGCGAGATCGCCAGCGCCGCGATCCACAACGCGCGCCTGTTCCGCGAGGAGCGCGAACAGAGCGGGCGCCTGCTTGGGCTGTTCGAGAGCACGACCGGGCTCGCGTCCACGTTCGAGCTGGGCACGATCGTGAGCGAGATCGAGCGCGGCGCGGCGCGCCTGTTCGCCGACGCGCGCCGCGTCGACGTCTGGCTGCACGGAGACGATGGCGCCCTGACGCCGGCCGGCGACGTCGTGGCGGCCGCCCGTGCTGAGGCTGCCGCAGCGCCGCCGCCCCCGCCGTCGGTCGTGCCGGCCTTCGGCGGGCTCGCCGCCCAGGCGCTCGCGGCGCTCGCGCCGGCCCAGGCGACGGGGGATGACGCGTCGGAGCTGGTCGTGCCGTTCGCAGTCCGCGGCCAGGCCGCCGGCCTGGTCGTGGTGCACGGGCCAGGACGCCGTGCGTTCGCGAACGCCGAGGTGGAGGCGCTGCAGGTGCTGGCCAACCAGGCCGCGGTCGCCGTCGACAACGCGAGGCTCTACCGCTACGTCGAGCGGCAGGCGATCCGCGACGGCCTCACGGACCTCGCCAACCATCGCTACTTCCAGGAGCGGCTTCGCCAGGAGTGCGCCCTGGCGCGCCGCTACGACCTGCCGCTGTCGCTGCTGATGATCGACGTGGACGACTTCAAGAAGTTCAACGACGAGTTCGGCCACCAGCTCGGCGACGAGGTACTGCGGGAGATCGGCGAGGTCCTCATGGGGTCCGTGCGCCACGGGATCGACCTCCCGGCGCGCTACGGCGGCGAGGAGTTCGCCGTCATCCTGCCGCACACAAGCGCCGATGGCGCGCTCGGCGAGGAGCAGGCGCGGACGGGCGGCGACGAAGCGCTGCCGCCGCGCGGAGCCGGAGCACTGGTCGTGGCGGAGCGCCTGCGTGGCGCCATCGCGGAGCGCGCCTTCGCCGGGCACGGGGGCCGCCGCTACGCGCACGTGACGGTCACCGTAGGGGTCGCCCAGCTCTCACCCGACCATCAGGGGGCCGCGGACCTCGTGCGCGTCGCCGACGAAGCCCTCTACGCCGGCAAGCGCGCCGGCCGCGACCGGGTGGAGGCACGGCCGTGAGACCCCGGGAAGTCCCGCCGACGTGGGCGCGCTCACGCTCGTCGAGAAGCGCACCCGCCGTCATCGCCGCGGCGCTCTGCAAGGCCAAGCGCGGCGGCAAGGACCGCGTCGGGACCTGCGGGTGATGAAGCCGTGAGCGGATCGAGCGGCGCCGAGGAACTGTTCGCCACCGTCGTGCGCACGGTGGGCGAGTCGCTCGGGGTCGCGAGCGTCGATCTCTGGACCTTTTCGCGCGACAGCGACGCCTTTGAGTGCCGCGCCTACTGGAGCCGCGATGAACCGACATCGCCGGACTCCGCCTGCGTGGGTGCGGTCGTCTCTCTGGCCCAGAGCGGCGACCTGCGGCGCCTCTTCCTGACCGGTGAGACGGTGGAGCACCATATCGATGACCCCGGGCTCTCGCCGGCCGAGCTGGCGTTCCTCGAGCAGCACGGCTATCAGAGCAAGATCGACGCGCCGCTGGTCGCCGGCGATGAGATCGTCGGCGTCCTGAGCGTCACCGAGTCCCGCGGCGTGTGCCGGCTCGCCGGTGCCGACGAGCGCCACTTCAAGAGCCTGTGCGAGTTGAGCGCCGCCGCTCTGGTGGCGGCCGGCTTGATCGCGCGCTCGGACGAGCGCAACCGCGGCTTGCGCGGGCTGCTGGACTCCGCGCGCGACCTGGCGGTCTCCCCGGAAGTACGCGTCGCGGTCGAGCGGATCCAGGCAGAGGCCTCCGGCCTGCTGCCGGGGATCGCATGTACGGTCGGCGTGTTGCTACGGCAGGCCGACGGCTCCTTCGCGCCGCTCGGCCTGAGCGCACACGAGGCGGCCGCGCAGGCGTCGGCAGGCGACGCGCTCGTCAGGGACGCGGTGAAGCTTCGCGAACCCGGGGCCGGCAAGGCACCCGACGGGCGTCGCCGGCTGGTGCTGCCGTTCGTCGCCGGCGGCGCCGTCAGCGGCTACCTCGACGTGCACGCCTCGCTCTTGCGGAGCTTTCGGGAGGACGAGATCGACCTGCTGCGCCTGCTCGCCGACCAGACGGGGGCGGCTCTTGAGAGCAGCCGTGCCCAGCGCGCCCTCGAGAGCAGGTCGGCGATCGACGCGCCCACCGGGCTGTTCACGACGTGGTACCTCTACGAGCGTCTCTACTCCGAGGTCGCGCGAGCCCGTCGCTACAGCCAGCCGCTCGCGCTCGTCCTCACCGAGATCGACGTCTTCCCGGAGTGGGTGGCCGCGCACGACGCCGGCGCCGGCGGCGCCGTGCGCGCTGCCGTGACGCGCCTGCTCAAAGGGTGCCTGCGCGACAAGGTGGACGTCGCCTGCCGCGACGGCGACACCGGGTTCGCCTTCCTGCTCCCCCACACGGTCGGGCTCGGAAGTGGCGCCGGCGTCGTGGCGGAGCGCATGCGTGACATGGTCGAGCGCACCATCGTCATGGACGACGACCTCGGCGCCCTCGGCAAGTTCACCCTGAGCGTCGGAGTGGCCGCGTTCCCCCAGCACGCCGACGACGCGGACGATCTGATCGCGGCCGCCCGCGAGTCCCTGCAGGCCGCGCGGGCGGCCGGCGGCAACACGGTGCGCATCTCCGCCAACGAGATCTAGCGGTCCGCCCGCCGGCGCCGGCGCCAGTGGGGCCGGCCGGTGCCTACGGGCAGCCGGCCGCGGTCAGATCGAGCCGCGCTGCGTGAGCGCGTCCAGCGCCGCCGGCTCGCCGGCGA
>CAIWHY010000370.1 GCA_903912585.1 uncultured Thermoleophilia bacterium
CAGCTTCCAGCCGGCCTGCCAGCTCCAGTCGTTCTTGATCTGCAGCGAGATGTTGAGGAACGCCATGGCCTCGAGCGTTCGCGCCATGGCCAGCGGCCCGGCGTCGATCGGGTTGAAGCCGATGGCCTTCACGAGCTCGAGGACCACCGCCTTGGCTTCTTCGTCGTCGCCGGCGACGAAGCCGTCGAGGCTCAGGCCGGCGATGCGCGGATCAGTCTGACGCGCCGCGAACTGCGTGTTGAACGCCTTGACGACGCGCGACTGTGGCAGACGGGTCTGGATCTCCTCGGCGCCGGAGGCGCCCTCTACCGCCAGGCCCGAGTAGTCGGCCTTGAGCGGGTTGGTGGCGTCGACGACGATCTTGCCGGCGAGGGCCGGCCCCACGTCGTCGAGAAGGTCCACCATGGCCGTGTAGGGGACCGCGAGCACGACGAGCTCGGCTCCCTCGGCAGCCGCGCGGTTGGAAGTGGCAGCCTTGGCTCTCGTCTCCTCGGCCAGTTTCCTGGCGGTGTCGCCGCTTGCCGAGCTCACGGTGACCGAGTGGCCGGTGCGGATCGCCGATGTGGCCAGCGCGCGGCCTACGTTGCCCGCGCCGATGATGGCGATGTTCATGGGGCCCTCCTGGGGGACTCTGTTCTTGCAAGTGAAATAGTTTCTTCTGAAAGAAGTTTGTCCGGTCGGGGTGTCCTCGAAACAGGATTGGACCACTCCTGTTAGGGAAGACACGGTGGCATGGAGAGCAACGCGTGCATGCCACGCCGATCGAGGAGCGGACCGTGAAGATCTTCATCGCCGGAGCCACCGGAGTAGTCGGCCGCCGGCTCGTCCCATTGCTCGTGAGCGCCGGTCACGACGTGGTCGGCATGAGCCGTTCGGCCGAACGGGCCGCCGAGCTCGAGAGCGCCGGAGCGCGCGGCGTCGTCGGCGACATCCTCGATCCGCGCCGGCTGCGCGAGTTGCTGACGGATGTGCGGCCCGAGATCATCGTCCACCAGGTCACCGACGTCCCCAAGGCGCTCGATCCCGGCAGGACGCAGGAGCAGTTCGCCGCCAACGTCCTGGTGCGTAGCGTCGGCACGCGCAACCTGGTGCAGGCGGCGCGCGACGCGGGCGCACGCCGCATCGTCGCGCAGAGCTACGCGCACATCTACGCGCCCACGGGCGGCTGGATCAAGATCGAGAGCGACGAGCTCGACGCCGGCGACCACGTGCCCGAGGGGCGCCGCCGCAACGTGGCGGCCGTCATCGCTCTGGAGCGCGCCGTGCTGGCGTCGCCGGGCATCGAGGGCGTCGCGCTCCGCTACGGCGCGCTGTACGGGCCGGGCACCGCCTACGACCCGGCCGGTGGCTCCATCGCCGGCCTGGTACGGAGGCGCCACTACCCGCTGGTCGGCGGCGGCACCGGCTGGACGTCGTTCGTCCACGTCGACGACGCGGCCGCCGCGGTCATGCTGGCACTGGACGGGCCGGCCGGCGTGTACAACATCACCGACGACCGGCCGGCGCCGGCGAGCGAGTGGCTGCCCTACTACGCGGCGCTGCTCGGGGCGCCGCCGCCGCGGCACGTCCCTGCGTTCGCGGTGCGCGCCCTCGGGCGCGAGCACTTCGCCTTCCGCGCGACGCAGCAGCGCGCGGCCGACAACCGCAAGGCGCGCTCTCAGCTGGGCTTCGCGCCCGCGTATCGCACCTGGCGCGACGGCTGGAGCCGCGAGCTCGCCGTGCCGGTCGCCGCGTGAGCCGCCGGCGCTGCGACGCCGAGTCGGCGGCCCCGGGCAGTCGGGAGCGCGATCGAGTGACCGGGCCTTCCAAAGGCGCCCCGTGACCGACATGGGCGCACAGGCGGGCGGACTCCGCCTCGGCACGTCTGCGGGCCGGTGGGTCCTGCTGGCGACCGTGCTCGGCTCCGGCGTGGTGATGCTGGACGGCACCGTCGTCAACATCGCCCTGCCCACCATCGGCCGCGACTTCCACACTCAGCTCGGGACGCTGCAGTGGACCGTCACTGCCTACACGCTCACACTCGCCGCGTTCATCCTCATCGGCGGCTCGCTCGGCGATCGGTACGGTCGCCGCCGCGTGTTCGTGATCGGCATCATCTGGTTCGCCGCGGCGTCGCTGCTCTGCGGCATCGCTCCGACCTCGACGATCCTCATCGCGGCGCGCGCTCTGCAGGGCGTGGGCGGGGCGCTGCTCACGCCGGGCAGCCTGGCCATCATCCAGTCGAGCTTCCACCCGGACGAGCGTGCGCACGCCATCGGCCTGTGGTCGGGATTCGGTGGCCTCACGACGGCCGTCGGGCCGTTCGTCGGCGGGTATCTCATCCAGGCGGTCTCCTGGCGGCTGATCTTCCTCATCAATCTGCCGCTCGTGGCGGCGGTCCTGTGGGTCGCCCTCCGCCACGTGCCCGAGACCAGGGGGACTTCAGCGCACGAACCGCTCGACCTCACCGGGGCCGCCCTCACGGCCTTCGGCCTGGGCGGCCTGATCTACGGCCTCATCGAGGGACCGACGCGCGGATGGAGCTCGCCGGTGGTGCTTGCCTCGCTCGCCGCCGGCGTCGCCTTCCTCGCCGCCTTCCTCGTCGCCGAGCACCGCTCGGCGCACCCGATGCTGCCGCTCTCCATCTTCCGCTCGCGGCAGTTCTCGGGCGCCAACCTCGTGACCTTCCTGGTCTACGGCGCCTTGGGCGGCGCCATCTTCCTCATCCCCCTTCAGCTTCAGCAGGCGCTCGGCTACTCGCCGCTGGCGTCGGGCGCCGCTCTGCTGCCGGTGACGTTCATCATGCTGGCACTCTCAGCGCAGGCGGGGAAGCTGTCGCAGCGCGTCGGCCCGCGCATCCCCATGACGGTGGGCCCGATCGTCGCCGGCGTCGGGCTGGCGCTGCTCTGGCGGGTCCAGCCCGGCCAGCCCTACGTCACGACGTTCCTGCCCGCCATCGTGGTGTTCTCTCTCGGGCTCGTGACGACGGTGGCTCCGCTGACTGCGGCGGTGCTGGCGGCGGCGCCGGTCGGCAACGCCGGTCTCGCCTCGGCGGTGAACAACGCCGTCGCGCGCGCCGCCGGGCTGATCGCGGTGGCGGCTCTGCCGGCGATGGCAGGTCTCGCCGGATCGGCGTACCTGCATCCGGCGGTCTTCTCGGCCGGCTTCCAGACCGCGATGCTGATCGCCGCTGCCGTCTGCGCCGCGGGCGGCGTGGTGGCGCTCCTCACCATCCCCGGTCGCGCGGTCCGGCATCTCGGCGCGCGGGAGCCGGGGGCTGATGAAGCGGCCGCCAAGGAGCGCGCCGGCTTCAGCTGCGGCCTCGACGCGCCGCCGCTCTGCGAGGCCGAAGCGACGGTCTGAGCCGCGGCCGCTCGCTTTCCGCGCCAGCGGGTAGAACGCGAGCATGCGGATCATCGTCGTGGAGGACGCGGTCAAGCTCGCCCTCGCGCTCAAGCGCGGTCTCGAGGGCGAGGGCTACGCCGTGGACACCGTCCACGACGGTGTCACGGCGCGCAAACGGATCCTCGCGCGCGACGGCCAGTACGATCTTCTGATCCTCGACGTGATGCTGCCCGGCCTGGACGGCCTCTCATTGTGCCGCGACCTGCGCGCCAAGGGGGTCACGGTCCCGGTGCTGATGCTGACCGCGCGGGACACCACGGGCGACAAGGTGGCCGGACTCGACAGCGGCGCCGACGACTACCTGGTCAAGCCGTTCGCCTTCGCCGAGCTCCTGGCGCGGATCCGCACGCTGCTGCGGCGTCCGCCGCAGACCCTCGCGACCGAGCTCCGCGTCGGCGACCTCGCGCTCGACCCGGCGGCGCGGACCGTGCGCCGCGGCGACCAGCCGATCGAGCTCACGAGCAAGGAGTTCGCCCTCCTCGAGCTGTTCATGCGGAGCCCCGGAGAGGTGCTCAGCCGCGACACGATCCTCGATCACGCCTGGGACGAGGACGCCGACGCCTTCAGCAACGTCGTCGACGTCTACGTGCGCCGGCTGCGCAAGAAGATCGACCGCGCCGGCGAGCCGAGCCGGTTCCAGACCGTCCGCGGCGTCGGCTACGGGATCAGGGCATGACGCCGCCGCCCTCGGGAGACGTGTTCGCGCGCGCCTCGTTCCGCCTCGCGGCTCTGTTCGCCGTGATCGTGGTGGCGCTGATCCTCGTGTCGGGATTGGTCCTGTACCGCAGCGTCTCCATCGACCTGCAGAACGCGATCGCCAACACGACGACGAAGCACGAGACCGAACAGGAGCGCGTGAACCAGTCGGTCTCGCGCCTGCGTCTGCAGCTCGTCGTCATCGACGGCATCGCCATCCTCGCGGTCGGCGGCGTGGGGCTGTGGTATGCGCGCCGCACGCTGCGGCCCATCCGCGAGACCTACGCGGCGCAGAAGCGCTTCGTGGCCGACGCTTCCCACGAGCTGCGCACCCCCCTGGCGATCATGCAGGCCGACTTCGAGGTGTCGCTGCGCGTCGGCGAGGTGGGCGAGGCTGCCCGCCCCATCCTCGAGAGCGGCCTCGAGGAGGTCGGCCGGATGAGCGCCATCGTCGACGACCTGCTCATGTTGTCGCGCATCGACGCTCATCAGGAAGAGCTCAGGTTCGCGGACCTCGATCTGGGAGCGCTGGTGCGCGCCGCCGTCGAGCCGCTGCGCAGCTTGGCAGAGCAGGGTGGCGTGGGGCTGACGGTCGAGGCGCCCGAGGGCGCCGCCACCGTCAGCGGCGACGCCGCCCACCTCGAGCGCGCCGTGCGCAACGTGGTCAAGAACGCCGTGGAAGTCTCACCGCAGGGCGCCTCCGTGACCGTGCGCGTCGCGGCCGAGAACGGCCGGGCCCTCGTGAGCGTCGCCGACGAAGGCCCCGGCCTGACGCCGGACCAGGCGGAGCACATCTTCGACCGGTTCTACCGGGTGGACGCGGCCCGCTCCTCCGCGGGCGGCAGCGGCCTCGGCCTCACGATCGTGGACTGGACCGTGCGCGCTCACGGCGGCGACGTCAGCGTCGCGAGCGGCGGAGGCGGCGACCACCACGGCGGCCGCGGGACGCTGATGACGATCGCTCTCCCGCTGAGCCGCCACGCCCGGCCGCGGTCGCCCGCCTAGCTCGTCAGCCGCCGCGGCCCGTCCGGCGTCGCGATCTGCGGGGCCGAGCCGCGGAGCTCCAGGAGCTTCTGGCGCAGGTCCGTTTGCAGCTGCGCGATCTCGCCTTCGGCCTCCGCCCGCCGCGCGCGGCCTTCGTCCTGGATGCGGATCGTCTCCTCCAGGGTCGTCACCAGGTCGGCATTGACCTTGCGCAGCGTCTCCACGTCGATGACGCCGCGCTCCACTTCCTTGCCGACCTTCGCCGAGCCGATCTTGAGGAGCTCGGCGTTCTTGGCCAGCAGTTCGTTGGTCGTGTCGCTGACGTCCTTCTGCAGCTCCAGCGCCTTCTGCTGCCGGTAGAGGCTGATGGCGATGACGATCTGGTTCTTCCAGAGCGGGATGGTGGTGAGCACCGAC
>CAIWHY010000371.1 GCA_903912585.1 uncultured Thermoleophilia bacterium
CCCGAGGGCCCGCGACCGGCGGTCTTACTTCCTGATCCTCAGCTTGACGGCACCGGACGTGCCTCCCGCGTAGGATTTGCTCGGCGCGAGGAAGGCCCTGTAGTGGAACGTACCCGCGCTGGTCATCTTGACCGTGATCGAGTACTTCCCGCCGGAGAGCCTTGCGGACCTCCAGTTGCCGTATATGTCGTTCGCGCTCTTCTGGATATGCACCGTGCCCGCGGTAGCGGGGCTGACGCTGCCCGAGAAGGTGACCTTGGAGTTCCTCTTGACGTTCGTCTTGGAGAGCTTGAGCTTCACGGTCTGCGGGGCCTTGGCGACCTGGTTGGCGAAGGTCTCAGCTGCGGTGATCACCAGCGAGTCGTACTGCCAGTTGTGGATGCCCCAGCTGCCTTCGGCCGCGACGTAGGTCCAGTCGGTGTAGGCCTGCTGCCACTTGAGCTCGTCGGGCGTCCACATGCTGGCGGCACCCTTGGCGTTGATGGTGGTGTTCAGCCAGCTGATGTAGCCGGCGTCGGTCGTGACGTTGGCCGGCGCAGTGAAGCCCATGAGCGTGCCGGCCGCGTGCAGATCGCCGGCGACCAGGTTGTACTTGGCCTTCATGGCAGCTTGACGCTGGTCGATGGTGTCCTGGAGCCAGAGGGCGTTGTCGCCGCCGTAGCCGGCGGTCTTGGCGCGCTTCGCCTTGATCTTGGCGATGGCATAGGCGTAGCCCTGGCTGTGGCAGGTGCTGCAGGCCGAGAACGGCATGGCACGCGGCGACGTGCTCACGGACACGTTCGGCATGATGACCTTGAAGGTGTGATTGCCGCCCAGCTGGATGCCGTCGTAGCCGGTGCTCGTCGGCGCCATGTGACACTGGACGCACTTGCCCTTGTGCACGCCCGGGAGACCTTGCGGCACGCCGATGGCGCCGGTGCCGTTCATGACCTCCTGCTGGTTCTCGTACACGGTCGTGCCGGCGGCAAGGACGCCGTCGCCGATCTGGCTGTTGTGGCACGTACCGCACAGGTCGCTCGGGTTGGAGGGATTCCCGACGAGTTGAGTGGTGAGCGACTCGTCCCACACGCCCTTGGAGGTGTTTGCCGTGGCGGCCGGGTGCGGCGTGTGACAGCCGACGCAGGTGATCCCGTATTTGGCCTCGGTGCCGGTCGGCTTGGCGTTGTCCGGGGCGATGCGGTAGTCGGCGGAGTGGCACTGCAGGCACGACGCCGGCGGGTTGGCCCCCACCGCGGCCTTCAGGTCGACCAGGGAGTTGGCATGGCCTTCAGCCTTCCACTCCGAGTACTGAGCGGCACTGCCCACATGACCCTTGGTCTGCCAGGGCGTCGTGACCCCGGCGATCGTGAAGTAGGTCTGGAGCCCGGCCGCGGTCGTCGCTGCCGGGTTGGGCGTGGGCGTCCACCCGGGCGACGGGATGTTGAGGTACGTGCTCAGCGGCTGGTAGTTCTTGCCGAGCATCGGGTACCCGACCGCCATCTGCGGCTGGATCAAGGTGGTGCCGGGGGTCGGCGTCGCGGCGACCGTGATCGTGCTGGTCGTGTAGGCGAAGCGCGTGTGACAGGCGCCGCAGATCTCGGCGTTGGCCATGTCCCCGAACGGCGCCATGTGGGCCGTGTCGTTGACGTCGTTGCCCGCGTTGGCGATGACGCCGTTGACGTTGGCGCCGTAGTGGCACGAGGAACAACCAATGGCGTTCTCCGAGAACGGCGCGTTGCCGAGAGCTTGCGGTGCGGTGGTCGCGCTGGGAGACGCGATGTAGGTCGGCGACGGGACCGTGCCGATGTTGACCGGCGTGACCTTGGTGGGGTCGTAGTTGGCGAGGTGGCAGCCGGCGCACACCGAGCCGTAGGGCAAGGAAATCGAAGCCTCGCCGCCGACCGACCCCATGTCGCCGGAACCGTGGGCGGTCGCGAGCCAGTCGTTGTAGACCTTGGGCGCGTTGGCCGGCTGGCCTGACGTGTGGCACACCGCGCAGGCGTCGCTGGTCGTGTAGTCGGCGCGGGCGCCGTTGGCGGCCAGCGCAGGTACCGCCAGCACGAGGAAGGCGGCGACAAGAAGCGCGAGGAACGCAAAGCGTCTTACCATGGTCACCTCCTTGGTTGTTCGGGCTCTTGCGAGAAAGAGAAACTTGTCCGCTGTCATCGGGTCACCTCCCCTCGGGAAGCGGATCGACTAGTCGAATACGCTGCGCCTCGCCCAGGCGAAGCTCAGCGGAGTCCGTGCAAGGTGAGTGGCCGGCGTGTGACTCGCGGCGGCGGTGGAGCGCGGCGGAGCAGTCGGCAGAGTGCATCGAGAAGCGGGCGCGTCGTCGCCCCCGAACGCCAAAGCCTGCCCCATTGCCGAAAGTCCCCATCTCGCCCCCTCACCCCATGCGCTCGCTCGCCCCAGACCCTGCGTGACGCCAGCGCACCTTGGCGCAGACAGGAGTGCAGTCGCACTGGCGATCTGGCACCCGAGGCTTTGCCCGCGGCGCAGGGCCTTCGTCGCTCAGACCCTAGCTTCGATGCTCGCGCGCGACAATAGGAGAATCCGTTTGCCAAGAGCGCCGGGGCGCCCCGGCGGGGGTGTCTTCGGTTCGGCAGGCCTGCGAAGGCATGCCTCGCGCCGCAGATGCCGGGCACGTGGCCGGGTGTGTTTCACCCTTGGTCATCGGGGGCACAAAGTTGACAGAGATAGACTCAATTTTTATGATGTCTAGCAGCACAACCCTTCAAGGAGGAAGATCCATGGGCAAGGTAATAGGTATCGACCTGGGCACGACCAACAGTGCCATGGCCGTGCTCGAGGGCGGCGAGCCGACCGTCATCCCCAACAGTGAGGGCGGCCGCACCACGCCGTCGGTGGTCGCGTTCTCCAAGAGCGGCGAGCGCCTGGTGGGCAGCGTCGCCAGGCGCCAGGCCGTCACCAACCCCGAGAACACCGTGTTCTCGATCAAGCGCTTCATGGGCCGCAAGTACGGCGACGTCGCCGAAGAGATGACGATCGTGCCGTACCACGTCCAGGCGGGTCCCAACGGCGACGCCGTCGTCGAGATCGGCGGCAAGAAGTACACGCCGCCGGAGATCTCCGCGATGATCCTGCAGAAGCTCAAGCGCGACGCCGAGGAGTATCTCGGTGACAAGGTCACCGAGGCGGTCATCACCGTCCCGGCGTACTTCAACGACTCACAGCGCCAGGCCACCAAGGACGCCGGCAAGATCGCCGGCCTCGAGGTCAAGCGCATCATCAACGAGCCCACGGCGGCGGCGCTTGCCTACGGCCTCGACAAGGAGCACGAGCAGACGATCCTCGTGTTCGACCTCGGCGGCGGCACCTTCGACGTCTCCATCCTCGATCTCGGGGACGGCGTCTTCGAGGTGCGCTCCACCAACGGCGACACGCACCTCGGCGGCGAC